>NZ_CM001466.1:4403623-4504910 GCF_000231055.2 Saccharomonospora azurea NA-128
GGTCTCGCACACCGCGAGCGCCGAGGAGACGGCCGGTCCGCGACCCGCGACCGTGTGGGGCGTGGCTCTGCTGGCCGGCGGCGCGGTGCTCGGCGGCGCCGCGTTGGTGTTGGCACGACGGTCCAGGTCGTCCCGGTCCCGGCCGTGACGCGCTCGCCGGTGTGGCGACGTCGGGCCGCCACCGTGCTCGGGGTGCTCGCGGTGGTCGCGTGCACGTCGGGGCTGGCGGTGCTGCGCAGCGCACCGGACGCGCCGGACACCGGCGCGGAGGTCGCCGTGGAGCCGGTCGAGGATTCCGGACGACGGCTCGGGGCCGTGGCGGAGGCGGAGTCGCGCGAGGAGCGTCCGCCGCCGACCTCATCCAATCCCGGCCCGCAACCGCCGAACAGCGTCCGGCTGCCCGGCGGAGCGACGTCGACGCTCGTGCGCACGGACGTGGCGGCCGACGGCACCCTGCCGATCCCGGACGGCGTCGCGAGCGCCGCGTACTGGGGAGCCGGCTTCGGTGAGGACCGGGGAGCGGCGCTCGTCTCCGGACACGTGAACTGGCACGGCGACACCGGTCCGTTCGCGGCGTTGCTGCGGTTGTCGGCCGGGGACGAGGTGACCGTGCGCGACGCGGACGGCCGCACGTGGACATACCGGGTGGACGCGGCGGCGATGCTGCACAAGGACGATCTCGGCGCCTACGCGCCCGAGCTCTTCGCGCAGGACGGACCGCACCGATTGGTGCTCGTCACGTGCGGCGGGGACTACCTCGGCGGTTCGGGTGGGTACTCGGACAACTACATCGTCACGGCGGAGCTGGTCAGCGGGTCCTGACGCCCGCATCCCCACCGGAGCCGTCGCCCCTCTCGCCGGATACGCTGTGAGTTCCAGAGAAAACCCAATCCGGATGCCTTCGGAGCGTGGAGTGCCCGCCAACACCATTGAGACCGTCGTCAACCTGTGCAAGCGCCGTGGCTTCGTCTTCCCGTCGGGGGAGATCTACGGCGGTACCCGGTCGGCGTGGGACTACGGACCGCTCGGCGTCGAGCTCAAGAACAACATCAAGCGCCAGTGGTGGAAGACCATGGTGCAGAACCGCGAGGACGTCGTGGGCATCGACTCGTCGGTGATCCTGCCGCGTCAGGTGTGGGTCGCCTCGGGCCACGTGAACGCCTTCCACGACCCGCTGGTGGAGTGCCTGTCCTGCCACCGGAGGTTCCGTTCCGATCAGCTCGCCGAGGAGTACGCCGAGCGCACGGGCACGGAGACGTCCGAGGACGACCTCTCCGAGGTGCCGTGCCCGAACTGCGGCAACCGCGGCCAGTACACCGAGCCGCGCGAGTTCAACATGATGCTCAAGACCCACCTCGGGCCGGTCGAGTCGGAGGAGGGGCTGCACTACCTCCGCCCGGAGACCGCGCAGGGCATCTTCGTCAACTTCCTCAACGTGCAGACGACGTCGCGCAAGAAGCCTCCGTTCGGCATCGGCCAGATCGGCAAGTCGTTCCGCAACGAGATCACGCCGGGCAACTTCATCTTCCGCACCCGCGAGTTCGAGCAGATGGAGATGGAGTACTTCGTCGAGCCGGGCGAGGACGAGTCCTGGCACCAGTACTGGATCGACACGCGCATGGACTGGTATGTCGAACTCGGCATCGAGCGCGACAACCTTCGGCTCTACGAGCACCCGAAGGAGAAGCTGTCGCACTACTCCAAGCGCACGGTCGACATCGAGTACCGCTTCGGTTTCTCGTCGGGCCAGGAGTGGGGCGAGCTGGAGGGCATCGCCAACCGCACCGACTTCGACCTCACCACGCACTCGAACCACTCGGGCGTGGACCTGTCGTACTTCGACCAGGCCACCGGGCAGCGCTACCGGCCGTTCGTCATCGAGCCGGCAGCGGGTGTCGGCCGTCCGATGATGGCATTCCTCGTGGACGCCTACACCGAGGACGAGGTGCCCAACGCCAAGGGCGGGGTCGACAAGCGCACGGTGTTGAAGCTCGACCCGAGGCTCGCGCCGTTCAAGGTCGCGGTGCTGCCGTTGTCGCGGAACGCCGACCTCACGCCGAAGGCGCGTGACATCGCCGCGGCGTTGCGCAAGCACTGGAACACCGACTTCGACGACGCGCAGTCCATCGGCAAGCGTTACCGCAGGCAGGAGGAGATCGGCACGCCGTACTGCGTGACGGTCGACTTCGACACGCTGGACGACCAGGCGGTCACGGTGCGGGAGCGCGACTCGATGAAGCAGGAGCGGGTCGCGATCGACAAGTTGGAGTCGTACCTGGCGGCGCGGCTGATCGGCTGCTGACTCGTGCCCGTGGGGATGAGGTGGCTGACGAGGGCGGTCGTGGGGATCGTCCTTGTCGGCCTGCTGATCGTGGGCGGAACGGCGTTCCGCGTGTGGCACGTCGCGCGCGCCGACGAACGGCCCGCCGCCGACGCGATCGTGGTGCTGGGCGCCGCCCAGTACAACGGCAGGCCGTCGGAGATCTTCCAGGCTCGGTTGGCGCATGCTCAGCAGCTCTACGAGCAGGGGGTCGCCGGGGTGATCGTCACCACCGGTGGCATGGCGGACGGCGACACCTTCACGGAGGCGGATGCGGGCGCGAACTGGTTGCGAGGCCAGGGTGTGCCCGCGGGGGCGTTGCTGTCGGTCGGCGAGGGCAACGACACGCTGCGGTCGATCCGGGCGGCCGCCGACGTGATCAAGAGCCGTGGGTGGAGCGACGTCGTGATCGTGAGCGACCCGTGGCACTCGCTGCGCGCGGGCATCATGGCGGAGGACTCCGGCCTGACGGTCGCGACGTCGCCGACGCACTCGGGACCGATCGTGCAGACGCGCAGCACCCAGGCGCGCTACATCCTGCGCGAGACGGCGGCACTGCTGTACTACCGAGTGTCGAAGAACCCCGCGGACCACGTTAATCTCGGTCTGTAGGACGGCATCACCCGAAGGCGTGAGGGCAGTCGTCTCATGCAATGAGAGATGTTGGGTGGTGCCGGAGAGCTCGATAGCGTCGCTGGGGACAGCCGAGCTTGAAGGAGGAGTCCAGTGACCGAGGGATGGTCGTTCGAGACCAAGCAGATCCACGCGGGAGCGCAGCCCGATCCTGCCACCGGCGCACGCGCGACGCCGATCTACCAGACGACCTCCTACGTCTTCCGGGACACCCAGCACGGCGCTGACCTGTTCAGCCTCGCTGAGCCGGGCAACATCTACACCCGGATCATGAACCCCACGCAGGACGTCCTGGAGCAGCGGGTCGCGGCTCTCGAAGGCGGCGTGGCGGCACTGGCGTTCGCCTCCGGTTCGGCGGCCACCACGGCGGCGGTGCTGAACCTCGCGGGCGCGGGTGACCACGTCGTGGTGAGCCCGGCGCTGTACGGCGGCACGTACAACCTGTTCCGGCACACGCTGCCCAAGCTCGGCATCGAGGTCACGTTCCTCTCCGACCAGGACGACCTGGAGGAGTGGCGTTCGGCGGCGAAGCCGAACACGAAGCTGTTCTTCGCCGAGACGCTCGCCAACCCCGGCAGCAACGTCCTGAACATCCGCGGCGTGGCCGACGTGGCGCACGAGGTCGGTGTGCCGCTGGTCGTCGACAACACCATCCCGACGCCGTTCCTGCTGCGGCCGATCGAGCACGGCGCGGACGTCGTCGTGCACTCGGCCACGAAGTACCTCGGTGGTCACGGCACCACGGTCGCGGGTGTGCTCGTGGACGGCGGCACCTTCGACTTCGGCAAGCACCCCGAGCGGTTCCCCGGGTTCAACGAGCCCGACCCCAGCTACAACGGGCTGAAGTTCTGGGAGGCCCTCGGTCCGGGTGCGTTCGCGGCGAAGGCTCGGGTGCAGCTCCTGCGCGACACGGGTGCGGCCATCGCCCCGCTGAACGCCTTCCTGATCCTGCAGGGCATCGAAACCCTGTCGCTGCGGATGGAGCGCCATGTCTCCAACGCCAAGGCGCTGGCCGAGTGGCTGGAGCAGCGCGACGAGGTCGAGAAGGTCTACTACGCGAGCCTGCCGTCGAGCCCGTACTACGAGGCGGCGCAGAAATACCTGCCGCAAGGAGCGGGTGCGGTGCTCTCGTTCGACCTGAAGGGCGGTGTGGAGGCCGGCCGCGCGTTCGTCGACGGCACCGAGCTGCACAGCCAGCTGGTCAACATCGGTGACGTGCGCAGCCTGATCGTCCACCCCGCGAGCACCACGCACAGCCAGCTCACGCCGGAGGAGCAGCTCGCCGGTGGCGTGACGCCGGGTCTGGTGCGTCTCGCGGTGGGCCTGGAGGGCCTGGAGGACCTCAAGGCCGACCTCGAAGCCGGTTTCCAGGCGGCGAAGGCCGCTCAGTGAGTCTGCCGGACAGTACCGATCTCCCGCCTGCCACCGGTGCGTGGCAGGCGGGAGATCCGCCTGGGCGGCGCCAGTGGTTCCACCCCGGTGTGGTGCGCTTGGAATCGGGTGCCGAGTTGCCCGGCGTCGAGGTCGCCTTCGAGACCTGGGGGACGTTGAATGCGTCGAGGTCGAACGCGGTGCTGGTCGAGCACGCGTTGACCGGCGACAGTCACGCGGCGGGTGAGAGCGGGCCGGGGCACCCGAGCCCGGGCTGGTGGGACGGCCTGATCGGGCCGGGCAAGGCGCTGGACACGGACCAGTTGTTCGTGGTGGTGTCCAATGTGCTCGGTGGATGCCAGGGCACGACGGGGCCGGCGTCCCTGGCGCCCGACGGACAGTACTGGGGCAGTCGTTTCCCGGAGATCACCGTGCGCGACCAGGTGGCGGTCGAGGTCGCGCTGGCCGACCACCTCGGCATCGAACGCTGGGCGGCCGTGCTCGGAGGGTCGATGGGGGGCATGCGCGCGCTGGAGTGGGCGATCATGGAGCCCGAGCGGGTGCGGGCACTGATGGTGCTGGCGAGCCCGGCCGCGTCGTCGGCCGACCAGATCGCGTGGGCGTCGCCGCAGATCCACGCGATCCTGGGGGACGCGAACTGGCAGGGGGGCGACTATCACGCTGCCGGACCCGGCAAGGGTCCGCACGTGGGGTTGGGCGTGGCGCGGCGCATCGCCCACGCCACGTATCGCAGTGCGGAGGAGCTGAACGAACGGTTCGGGCGTCGGCCGCAGGGCGAGGACGATCCCCGGTTCGCGGTGGAGTCGTACCTGGATCACCACGCGAACAAGCTCGTGCGCCGGTTCGACGCGGCGAGCTACGTGCTGCTCACCCGCTCGATGAACGGGCACGACGTGGGCCGTGGCCGCGGTGGAGTCCGGGAGGCGCTGCAGCGCGTGACGGCGCGGACCATCGCGGTCGGCGTGGACTCCGACCGGCTGTACCCGCCGGAGCAGGTGCGGGAACTGGCCGATCACATCCCCGAGGCGCGGTACGCCGAGATCGCCTCTCCGTACGGCCACGACTCGTTCCTCATCGAGACCGAGCAGGTGGCCGCGTTGGTCAAGGAACTGCTGGCCGACTGACCTCCGAGGGGGCGCACTCGTGGTGTGCCCCCTCGTCAGCGTCGGAGCCGCTCGGCGAGGAACCGCGCCATGTCGCCGTAAGCTTCTGCGGCATGGGCTACACCACGCACGATGCGCAGCGCCGGTTCGCCGAGCGGCCGAAGTCGTCCGTGTTGCCGGGGGCGCGCGGGGACGAGCGCACGCCGTACGCACGCGACCGGGCCCGGGTCCTGCACTCGGCGGCGTTGCGCAGGTTGGCCGGGAAGACGCAGGTCGTCGGCCCCGGTGAGGGCGCCGAGGTGAGCGGGGTGCCGCGCACCCGGCTGACGCATTCGCTGGAGGTCGCGCAGATCAGTCGTGGTATCGCCGCCGCGCTCGGCGCCGACCCCGACCTGTGCGACACCGCGGGGTTGGCGCACGACATCGGGCACCCGCCGTTCGGCCACAACGGCGAGACCGCGCTCGACGAGGCGGCACGCGCGTGCGGCGGGTTCGAGGGCAACGCGCAGACACTGCGCATCCTCACCCGGCTCGAACCCAAGGTGCTCGGTGACGATGGTGAGCCGTACGGGTTGAACCTCACGCGCGCGTGCCTCGACGCGGCGATGAAGTACCCGTGGCCGCGCCGCGACGGCGAGCGCAAGTTCGGGGTGTACGCCGACGACCTCGACGCGTTCCGCTGGATCCGCGAGGGCACGCCCGGGGTGAGGGCGTGCCTGGAGGCGCAGATCATGGACTGGGCCGACGACGTGGCGTACTCGGTGCACGACGTCGAGGACGGCGTGCTCGCCGGGAGGATCTCGCTGTCGGTGCTGGCGGATCCGGACGAGCGCGGGGCCGTGGCGGGGCTCGCGGCGGCGCACTTCTGCTCGTTCGGCGTGTCGGCGGTGGAGGCCGCGGCGGAGGACCTGCTCGAACTGCCGGCGGTGGCCGACCTGGTGCGCTCACCCTACGACGGGTCCCCGGCGGCGCAGGCGGCCCTCAAACGCATGACCAGCGACCTCGTGGGCCGGTTCGTCTCGGCGGCCGTGACCGGCACCCGCGTCGGTCACGGGGAGGAGCCGCTGTCCCGGTACGACGCGGATCTCGCCGTGCCCGACCAGGTGGCGGCCGAGGTGGCGTTGCTGAAGGCACTCGCGCTGCGCTACGTCATGAGCGATCGTCGACGGTTGGCCCTGCAGGAGGGGCAGCGGCAGCTGCTCACCGAGCTCGTGGAGGTGTTGCCGCTGCGCGCGCCGGAGGTGCTCGACGTGAACCTGCGCCCGGCGTGGGACGCGGCCCCGGACGACGCCGGGCGCCTCCGGGTCGTCGTGGATCAGGTCGCCTCCCTCACCGACGCGCAGGCGAAGGCCTGGCATTCGTGGCATCTGGGGCGGCATGGTTGACCGATCGCGGTACCGTCGGGGAATGCCCGTCTCGGACGTCGCGACGACCCACCTCGATTTCACGCTCGCCCTGCACCGAACGCTGGCCGCGCACGGCGGCAACGTGTGCTTCTCGCCGTACTCGGTGGCCAGTGCGCTGTCGCTGGTCACGCGGGCCGCGCGGGGAGACACCGCCGCGGAGCCGGCGGGTCTGCTCGCGGGCTCGACCGACCGCGCCGACCGCATCGACGAGGTCGTCGAGTGGCTGAACAAGGCCGCCGTCCTCGACGACGCGCGCAGCGGGCAGGACACGCCGTCGCTGGCCGTGTCCAACACGCTGTGGGTGTGGGAGAATCTCGCGATCAGGTCCGGGTTCACCGATGCCCTGCGCGACTGGCCGTCGGGGGCGGTGCGGCAGGCGCCGTTCGTGAAGGACCCGGAGGGCGCGCGAATCGAGATCAACGACGACGTCGCCCGCACGACGCGCGACCTCATCCCCGAGCTGCTGCCCGCTGGCACGATCGGTGACGACACGGTCGCCGGGCTCGTCAACGCCCTGTACCTGAAGGCGGCCTGGACGTTCGCGTTCAAGGAGTCGGACACGGCCGAGGACGACTTCCACGCGCCCTCCGGTGCGGTGCGGGTCCCGATGATGCGGCAGGTCGAACGCCTCGGACACGCCGCCGCGAACGGCTGGCAGCTCGTGGAGCTGCCCGCGGTCGGCGGAGTCGCCGCGTCGATCCTGCTGCCCGACCGTCCGCTGGAGGAGGCCGAGCCGGAACTCGACGCCGCCACGGTGACGGCGTTGCTCGACGCGCAGCGCGAGACGATGGTGCGCCTGCGGCTGCCTCGGGTCGAGGTGGACGTGCGGTGCGCGCTGAAGGACGCGTTGAGCTCGCTGGGCGTGCGCAGGATGTTCCAGGCGGGCGCCGACTTCGGTGAGCTCACCGACGACCCGCGGCTGGTCGTGTCGGACATGCTGCACCAGTCGGTGTTGCGGATCGACGAGGCCGGTCTGGAGGGCGCGGCCGCGACCGCCGCGATGATGCGGCTCGTGTCGGCTCCCGCGACCGATCCGGTCACCGTGACCGTGGACCGGCCCTTCCTCCTGCTCGTGCGGCACCGGGCCAGCGGCGCCATCTACTTCCTGGCTCGGGTCGTCGAGCCGTGAGTGCGGCGACGCTGGTTCCCACCGGCGTGGAGCCGCCCGCAGCGGACAGGTCGGACAGGTCGGACAGGCGTGTCCCGTGGCCACGGGTGGCCGACGCGGCCGTCGTGGCGTTCTTCGGGCTCGCCGCCTTCCTCATCTACCGTCCACTGTGGATGAATCTGTCGGGTGGGTACCTGCAGAACAGCGCGCAGGACCAGAACATGTGGGAGTGGTTCTTCGCGGTCACCGCCCACTCGGTGCTGAACTTCGAGAACCCGTTCCACTCGACGCTGCAGAACTTCCCCGACGGCGTGAACCTCATGGCCAACACGGTCATGTTCGGCGTAGGTGTCCCCCTGACGCCCGTGACGGTGGTGTTCGGACCGACGGTGACGTGGGCGATCGCGCTCACCGGAGGACTCGCCGGCACGGCCGCCGCCTGGTACTGGGTGCTGTCGCGGCACCTCGTCGGCACACGGACGGGCGCGGCGATCGGTGCCGCGTTCACCGGCTTCGCGCCCCCGATCATCTCCCACGGCAACGCGCACCCGAACTTCGTCGCGCTGTTCGTGCTGCCGTTCATCGTGCTGTGGCTGCTCAAACTGGCCCGGGGCGAGCGGGTCGTCCGCAACGGCGTGATCCTCGGCCTGCTGGTGAGCTACCAGATCCTCCTCGGTGAGGAGGCGCTGCTCATCGCGGCCACCACGCTGGGCGTGTTCGGCCTCGCCTACGCGGTGATGCGGCCCGAGCAGGCGCTGTCGATGGCGCGTCCGCTCGGCAAGGGCGTCGCCGTGGGGGCCGGGGTGTCGGTGGCGCTCGTGGCGGTGCCGCTGTGGTGGCAGTTCTTCGGTCCGCAGAGCTATCCGGGCATCGAGCACGGTTTGCGCGGCAACGACGTCGCCGCGTTCACCGCGTTCGCCACCGAATCCGTGGCGGGCAACGAGGACAGCGCCGCGGGGCTGTCGATGAACCGCACCGAGGAGAACGCGTTCTTCGGCTGGCCGCTCGTGACGCTGATGCTCGTGCTCACGGTGGTGCTGTGGCGCGACGTCGTCTCGCGCGCGCTCGCGGTCACGATGCTGGCGATGGCGTGGCTGTCGATGGGGGCCCTGCTGATCGTGAACGGGGAGGGCACGTCCGTTCCCGGGCCGTGGATGCTGCTGTTCGACGTCCCGCTGTTCGACTCCGTGCTGGAGTCGCGGTTCGCCCTCGGCTGCGTGCCGCTCGTCGGGGTGCTGCTGGCGAGAGCCACCGAGAAGGTGCTGCGCCTGCCGGTGCGGCAGGACTGGCGCCAGGCCGCCGCCATCGTGTGGTTCAGCGTCCTCACCTTCGCGCTGCTGCCGATCGCGCCCACCGAACTGGTGGTCGGCGAACGCGGGACGACGCCCGCGTTCTTCACCGCGGGCGAGTGGCGCCGCTACGTCGACGACGGCTCCGTCGTGGTGGTGCCGCTGCCGAACCCGAGCGACGCCGACGCCCTGCACTGGCAGGTGAAGTCGGGCATGGAGTTCCCGCTCGCGGGCGGCTACTTCGTCGGCCCCGACGGCGAGGGCGACGGTCGGTACGGGCCGGAGTACCGGCCGACGACCTACCTGCTGCAGCAGGTGCACGAGACGGGACAGGTCCCCGAGATCACGGACGACGACCGGCAGCACGCGCTCGACGACCTGCGGCACTGGCGCGCCGACGTCGTCGTGCTGCCCATCGGCGACTCGGAGCACCAAGTGCCGCTGCGGGAGACGCTCGAAGCACTGCTGGGACGTCCGGGCGAGGTCCAGCGCGACGTCTGGGTGTGGGACGTGCGGAGCCTGACCGCCCCTGCTGTCACATCCGCGGAGGCTGTCTCGTCCACACGGTGACGGATTCTTCGATCACCACACGAGGAGGCGGATCATGCCGCGTATCCCCGGCGTTCCCACCAAGCAGGCGTCCCCGCTGTCGCGTCTGCTGTACCGCGTCACGCGACGCCGTTACGGAGCGGTGCCCGAACCGGCCACGGTGTTCGCGCACCAGCCCCGGCTGCTCGTGGCGTGGGGCGTGCACGAGTCGCTCGTCGAACGGGCCACGAGGGTGCTGCCGTCGAGCGTCGCCGAGCTGGCCGTCTACCGGGCGGCGGTGCGCCTGAACTGCTCGTGGTGCATCGACTTCGGCACGATGCTGCAGAAGCACGCGGGGCTCGACATCGACCGGCTGCGGCACATCGACGACTACGCCGACTCGTCGCTGTTCACGCGGCAGGAACGACTCGCGATCGCCTACGCCGACGCGATGACCGAGACGCCGGTGAGTGTCACCGACGAGCAGGTGTTGGAGCTGGAACGCGAGTTCGGCCGCGCCGGCGTGGTCGAGCTGACCTACCTCGTCGGGTTGGAGAACGCCCGAGGGCGGGTCAACAGCGCTCTCGGGCTCACCGACCAGGGGTTCACCTCCGGCGACGCGTGCCGCGTCCCTGTGCCCTCGGACGTCGACACTGCTGACACCGACGTCACCGCGGAACCCGCGTGAGTTTGTCGGGATTGACGACGTCGTAGATGGCCACGATCCGGCCGTCCCGGACGGCGAGGGTCTGCACGTGCTCGTCGAGGTCGCGGTAGTGGCCGTCGCCGGGTTCGGCCGGGATGTGGAAACCGAGATCGCCGTTGACCAGCACCGACCTACCGGCCGTGAGCGTCCCCGGCCGGTAGGTGGCGACCACGCCGAGGAGGAAGCGGGCGACCTTGTCGACCCCGGTGACGACGCGGCGGGCGGTGCGGCCCCGGCCGTCGGAGTCGCCGACCAGGCGCACGTCGGGGTGCAGGACCTCGGCGACGGCCCGCACGTCTCCGGCGGCGATCGCGGCGAGCAACCGCTCGACGATTCGCTGCTGCTGCTCCAGCGGTTCGCGCGGCGGCGGTTCGGCCTGGGCGACGGCCCGGCGGCCGCGCGAGGCGTGCTGCCGCGCCGCCGCCGGGGAGCAGCCGAGGACGTCGGCGATCTCGTCGAACGGCACGTCGAACGCGTCGTGCAGCACGAACGCCACGCGCTGCTGCGGCGACAACGAATCGAGCACCACCATGGCCGCCATCCGCACGGCGTCGTCGCGCACCACCGTGTCGAGCGGGTCGTCGGGACGCGAGGCACCGAGCGGCGTCACGATCGGCTCCGGCAGCCACTCGCCGACGTAGCGTTCGCGCCGCGCGGCCGCCGAGCGCAGGCGGTCGAGACACACGCGGGCGACCACCGTGGTGCACCACGCGCGCAGATCACGGATGCTCTCGCGCTCGGCGTCCGGCAGGCCGGCCCAGCGCAGCCACGTCTCCTGCACGGCGTCTTCGGCGTCGGCCAGCGAGCCCGTCAGCCGGTAGCCCACCGAAAGCAGCGTGCCCCGCAGCGCGGAGAACTCCCGGACGTCGGCGCCAGGTGCTCCGGTGACGTGATCGGACTCCATCGCCGCAGTATGAGCCAGGCGAGAATTCCCGTCACGGCCGGTGTTCTACAGTGGGGCAGTGGCGGGACGGATCCGGGAAAGCGACATCGCGCAGGTGCGTGACCGCAATCGGATCGACGAGGTCGTCGGCGAATATGTGGCCCTGCGCAGGGCGGGCGGCGGTGCCCTCAAGGGACTGTGTCCCTTCCACGAGGAGAAGACCCCGTCGTTCAACGTGCGGCCCACCCATGGCACGTTCCACTGCTTCGGCTGCGGCGAGGGCGGCGACGTCATCAAGTTCGTCATGCAGATCGAGCACCTCGGATTCGTCGAGTCCGTCGAGCGGCTCGCCGACCGCATCGGGCTGCACCTCACCTACGAGGGCGGTGGCGCGTCGGTCCGCCGCGACCGCGGCTCCCGGCTCCGCCTGGTGGAGGCGCACAAGGCCGCCCAGGCCTTCTACGCCGAGCAGCTCATGACGCCGGAGGCGGAGGCCGCGCGGACGTTCCTCACCGAGCGCGGATTCGACCAGGCCGCGTGGACGACGTTCGGCTGCGGGTTCGCCCCCGCCGGCTGGGACCGGTTGACCAAGCACCTGATCCGCAGCGGGTTCGAACTCTCCGAGCTCTACAAGGCGCAGCTGTCGAAGGAGGGCCGTCGCGGCCCGATCGACCGCTTCCACCGCAGGCTCGTCTGGCCGATCAAGGACCGCGGCGGCGACGTCGTCGGGTTCGGTGCGCGCCGGTTGTTCGACGACGACCCGATCCAGGCGAAGTACCTGAACACCAGCGAGAGCCCCATCTACAAGAAGTCGCAGGTGCTCTTCGGGCTCGACCAGGCCAAGCGCGAGATCTCCCGCCGCCACCAGGTGGTCGTCGTCGAGGGTTACACCGACGTGATGGCCATGCACGAGGCCGGCGTGCCCACGGCGGTGGCGTCGTCGGGCACCGCGTTCGGCGAGGAGCACATGCGGGTGCTGCGCCAGATCATGATGGACGACGACACCTTCCGCGGTGAGGTGATCTTCACCTTCGACGGCGATGCGGCGGGGCAGAAGGCCGCGCTCAAGGCCTTCGAGGGCGACCAGACGTTCGCCGGCCAGACTTACATCGCCGTGGCCCCCGACGGCATGGACCCCTGCGAGCTGCGGCTGGCGAAGGGCGACGCCGCCGTGCGTGACCTGGTGGCACGCCGCATCCCGCTGTTCGAGTTCGCGATCCGCAGTCTGCTCTCCGACTACGACCTCGACTCGGTGGACGGCCAGGTGGCGGCCCTGCAACGCACGGTGCCGCTGGTGGCGCAGATCAAGGACCGCGCCAAGCGCGACGGCTACGCCACCAAGCTGGCCTGGTGGGTCGGCTGGCAGGACGAGGCCATGGTCGTGCGGCGCGTGCGCGAGAGCGCGGGCGCGCCGGTGAAGGCGAACGGCGTCCGGCGTGCTCCGGCGCGCAGTGGCGAGTCGTCCGGTGGGCGGCGTCCCACCCAGCTGGAGCGCCCCGACCCCCGGAACCCGGATCTGCGGGCGCAGCGGGAGTCGTTGAAGGCGGCCCTGCAGGAACCCGCGCTGGCCGGTCCCGAGTACGACGCGCTGCCGGAGGACGCGTTCGTCCACCCCGCGTACGTGGGCGTGCACCGCGCGATCCTCAAGGCGGGCGGCACCACCAGCGGACTCACCGGCCCCGCACTCATCGAGGCCGCCGCCTCGCACGCCGAGGACCCCACCGTCGCGTCGTTGCTGTCGGAGCTGGCGGTGGAACCGCTGAAGTCGACGGGCGACACCGACGTGCGCTACGTGTCGAGCGTGCTCGCCGCCGTGCAGGAGAACCTCGTCGGCAGGCAGATCGGCGAGCTCAAGTCGCGGTTGCAGCGGCTGTCTCCGGTGGACGCGGCCGAGGAGTACCGCGCGCTCTTCGGGGACCTCGTGGCACTGGAGCAGTACCGCAAGGCGTTGCGGGAGCAGGCGATGGGCGGATGGGACTGATCGCGTGAGTGTGTGGCGCAGGATCTTCGGTCCGGCGGTGCCGGACGAGGTGCGCGAGCGGCTGGCGGCCGACGAGCACGTGCTCGCCGCGGCGGACAGCGGGACGGGGGGACACGTCGCGGTCAGTGCGCTCGGCCTGTGGGTGCCCGGCGGCGACGGGCCGCGCCGCATCGGCTGGGACCTGATCAGCAAGGCGGTGTGGAGCGGCGACGCGCTGGTCGTCACCGAAGCCGAGGTCGCCGAGCGCGCCGGTGAGGCGGTGGTGTTGCGGGACCTGCCGCCGGTCCGCCACGTGCTGTCGAAGCCCGGCCGCATCCCGTATCTGGTGCGGCAGCGCGTGGAGAGCTCGATCCGCTCGCGCTACCGCAAGGAGCTGCCCGGCGGCGGTGCGTGGTTCGTGGTGCGCAAGCTGCCCGGCACCGACGGCGTGGTGCTTCAGGTGCGGCCCGATCCCGGCACCGAGCCCGACGTCGTGCGCGACATCGCCCGCGAGGCGGCGGCGAAACTCGTTAGCCCGAGCGGAGATCGCCCTGCGACGTAGTCGCGCGCGTGCGCAGGACGTCGACGGGCGACCTCGACACGCGCTCGCAGGCCGACGACACCCGCGCCCCGCGCTCCTAGCGTCGGGGGCATGAACGAGAAGCTCGCCGATCGAGGTCCGACGCTGCTGCGGCGGCTCGGGCTGTCGCCACTCGGGGTCGCCGCACTCGCGCTGTTGGCCGTGCCTCGGGTGATCGCCCACGACCTCGGACTCGTCGATCCGGGACTCAACCTGGTGCTGGTGTTCGCGCCGCCGCTGGTGTGGCTGGTCGTGGTGCTCGCCCGCCGCGTTGGGAGGAGGTCGTGCTGCGCGGGTTCGCGTGCGTGAGCAGCGTGGTCACCGGCTTCCTGGTCGGCGTGGTGACGGGTGTCGTGGCGTGGGGGCTCGCCACAGTCCCGGCACTGACGCGGCGGTAGTACGGTCGACTCGATCACTGCCGTCGTCGTCAGGAGGTCCGTGCTCGTGTGGGATCCGCAGGCGTATCTGAACTACGGCGAGCTGCGCGCCCGGCCGTTTCGCGAGCTCGTCGCTCGGATCGGCGCCGCGCGTCCCCGCCGGGTGGTGGATGCGGGCTGCGGCCCGGGAACGCTCACCACAGAGCTCATGCGGCGGTGGCCCGAGGCGACGGTGGAGGCGTTCGACAACTCCCCGGACATGGTCGCGGCCGCGCGCGAGAACGGCGTGAACGCCGAGCTCCGCGACGTCACCGAGTGGACCCCGCAGCCCGACACGGACGTGGTCGTGAGCAACGCCGTACTTCAGTGGGTGCCGGGCCACGAGCAGGTGCTCCGTCGCTGGGTTACGGAGCTGCCGCCCGGCGCGTGGCTGGCGATGCAGGTGCCCGGGAACATGGACGCGCCGTCGCATCGGGCGGTGCGCGAGGTCGCGGCGAGCGAGCGTTGGGCCGAGCGCCTGCGGTCGGTGCGGTTGCGGGACACGGACGCCGTGCACCAGCCGCTCGACTACGCGGATCTCGTCGCCGACCTCGGTTGCGCGGTGGACGCGTGGGAGACGACCTACGTCCAGCGCCTCACGGGTGACGACGCGGTGCTGGAGTGGGTCACGGGGACGGCGTTGCGTCCGATCGCCGCCGCCCTCGACGCCGACGAGTTCGACGCGTTCCGCCGCGACCTGGCACCGTTGCTCGACGACGCCTACCCGCCGCGACCGGACGGCACCACGTGGTTCCCGTTCCGGCGGATCTTCGTGGTGGCGCGCACTCCGGCGTGAGCGGACGACTCAGCGGCCGCTACGGGATTCCGAGGCGACGTGTCCGTCGGGACCGTGCGGCACGCTGTGCCTCCTGTGGGTGAACGGCAGCCGCTCGCCGACCTTCTCACCCAGCTTCGCGCGCGCCACCCCGGCCGCGCCCTGCACCGCCGGGTGATCGGCCAGCTTGCGGTAGGTGCGCACGATCTGCTCGTACCGGGCGCGTCCCGCGCGAGCGCCGAGAACGTAACCCGCGGCGGCGCCCACCAGGAACATCTTCATCGCGGACCTCCAGAGGCGGATCAGGTTCTCACCATTGTCGCCCAGGGCCGCCCGACCTGCCGCGCAGTCGACGACGGGGGTGGTGTCCGGGGCCGAAAGCGGGTGCGCTAGAGTATCTCGCGTCAGGCCGGAGCGATCCGGTCAGGCGAGGCAGTCCCCCGTAGCTCAATTGGCAGAGCATTCGGCTGTTAACCGAAGGGTTGTTGGTTCGAGTCCAACCGGGGGAGCCGAAAGCCCAGGCCGTCAGGCCTGGGCTTTTTTCGTTTCGGGTGATTCCTCGATCCGGGCGGCTCTGGTGGCTGGACACGCCCTAGTCGAATCGCAGTTGCGGGAAGTCCGCGAGGTCGAGTCCGTAGTGGGCATACACCTTGGTCGTGTTCATCCCGGTCAGCGTGTCCGGGTCGATCTCCAACCACTCCGCGGCCTCACGGACCGAGGCGACGTCCTCGCCTTCGATCTCCAGGTAGGGCGGGATCTTCGGCCACTCGTCCAGCTCGTACCGCACACCGGCGATCTCCCAGGTGGTGCGGTAGTTCTCCTGGTACGCCTTCGGCGTGTACCCGAGCATCCGGAGCATCACGTCGGTGGTGTCGAAGTCGCCGACGGTCACTTCCCACTCGTGGGTGCCGTCGATGCCGTCGTGGTCGATCCGCTTGATCGACAGCGTCGCGCCGGCGTGCGTCTGGCGGAGCCGCATCCACGTCGACGCGTCACCGGGCACGATGTCGTACACGTACCGACGCTGGAGCGTCCGCGGCGGCACCACCGTGGCAAGGCTGTTCAGCAGATCCGTGACCTTCTTTCGGTCAACGCCCAAGGCCTTCGCCTCGTACTCGATCGGCACGTGACTCCTCTTCTCGGGCGCGTTCTCCGACTCCGACGTTCGAAAACAGTACAGCGATACCGGATCTGGGAGTGGATCGCGCACGCGGAGTGGACACCCGGTCGGTGCGAGGTCGTGACGAGGCAGGAGAGGACGCTCCCACCCACCGGGCTGCTCCAGGGGAGGCGGTCAGTGGCTGCGCGGGCGGCGCTTTCGAAGAGGTTGACTGACCTGGGTGAGCGAGATGCTCGCGCCCAC
Organism: Saccharomonospora azurea NA-128; assembly: GCF_000231055.2. Classification (GTDB taxonomy): domain Bacteria; phylum Actinomycetota; class Actinomycetes; order Mycobacteriales; family Pseudonocardiaceae; genus Saccharomonospora; species Saccharomonospora azurea. The sequence goes on from NZ_CM001466.1 coordinate 4,420,086, forward strand.
CTCCTGCACGGCAATCGCGATGCGACCCTCGCGGCGCTGCGACAGGAACGTCACCTCGCACCCCAACAGACGCGTCTGCACCCGATGGTTGGGGACACCACAGCAGTGCTGGTGAGCCTGCATCACGGATCGAATCCCGAGTTGGTGAACTACGCGGGGTGGGTCGGGATCGGGTCGTCGTTCCGTCGTTCCGGGCCACCGAGCTGTCCTCACCGCTCGACGGACTCCGTGTCGCGGGTGGCCGCGAGGGTGCCGAGCAGCGTGAGGGCTTCGGCGCTGACGGAGCCGGGTTCGGCGTGGTAGACGATCAGCTCCTGGCTGGGGGCGGACTTCACGTCGAACGCGTTCATGTGCAGCGTGAGCTCCCCGACCTCGGGATGGCGGAAACGCTTGCGTTCCAGGCTCTTACCGCGGGCGTCGTGGCGTTGCCAGAGGGCGGCGAACTCCTCGCTGCGCGCCGTGAGTGAGCCCAGTATCTCGGCGATGCGGGGGTCGTACGGCGACCGGCCGTGCAGAATTCGAAACCCTGCCACCGCGTAGGCGGCGACGCGGTCCCAATCGGGATAGAAGGTGCGCGCGGCCGGGTCGAGGAAGATGTGCGCCAGCAGGTTCGGGCCGTGGGCGAACCCGTCGAACAGCGCGTGCGCCAGCCGGTTCGCGGCCAGTACGTCGTACGCCCGGCCCAGGACGACCGCCGGGTTGTCGGGCCACATGTCCATCAGCCGCAACAACTCGGGGTCGACCCGTTCGGGGGCCGTAGTGTGCGGGACTCCCGGTGTCAGACCCGCGACGCGGAAGAGGTGAAGGCGCGCGTCGTCGTCGAGCTGCAGGACGTCGGCGAGAGCCGCGAGGATCTGGGCCGAGGGGTGGCGTTCGCGTCCCTGTTCCAGCCGCACGTAGTAGTCGACGCTCATGCCGGCCATCGTCGCCACCTCCTCCCGGCGCAGGCCCGGCACGCGGCGGATGCCGTGGGTCGCGATGCCGGCGGCGTCCGGGCTGATCCGCGCACGACGGGCCCTCAGGTAGTCGCCGAGGAGGTTCTCACGCATACCGCCAGGTTAGGTCGCGATGTGGTCCGCTTCCTGGGTGTGTCGCACCCAGGCACAGAGTTGCCTTCCTCGGCGGCGCGGTGCCGCCGAGGGTGGTGTCATGACCAACAACGACACCATCAACACCGGCACGGCAAGGGTCGTCCTGGTGACGGGCGCCTCCAGTGGCATCGGCGAGGCGACGGCTCGCCACCTGGCGGCCGACGGGCACCACGTCGTGCTGACGGCGCGGCGCACGGACCGGCTCGCCGCAATCGTCGAGGAGATCACCAGCGCCGGGCACAGCGCGGAAGCCCGGGCTTTGGACGTGGTGGATCGGGGCGCGTTCCAGGCTCTCGTCGACGACGTCGTGGCCACGCGGGGGAGACTCGACGTCCTCGTCGGCAATGCGGGCGTCATGCTGCTGTCGCGGCTCGACGCCCTGCTCGTCGAGCAATGGGACCGGATGATCGACGTCAACGTCCGCGGCGTCTACAACGGGATCGCGGCGGTGCTGCCGCACTTCCGGGCGCAGGGGTCGGGACACGTCGTCACGATGGCCTCGATCGGTGCGCACGAGGTGGTCCCGACCTCGGCGATCTACTCGGCGACCAAATACGCGGTGTGGGCCCTCACCGAGGGACTGCGGGTGGAATCGGACCCGAGCATTCGCGTCACGACCATCTGTCCGGGCGTGACCGAGTCCGAACTGGCAGAGCACATCACCGACCCGCAGGCGGCCGACGCCATGGTCGACTACCGCAAGGCCGCCATCCCGGCCGACGCCATCGCCCGCGCCGTCGGGTTCGCGGTCTCCCAACCGGGCGACGTCGACGTCAACGAGATCATCGTCCGCCCGGCCGCACAGCGCTGACCGGGAAGCTCGGGGGTGAGGAGCACCGTCGTTCCGGGCAGGGTCGGACGACGTGAGCCGTTGCGCGTCCTGCGGACGATCCCGTCTCAGCGGCGATGGGGCGCGCGCGGTGGAGCGGGGCGGCGTGGCGGGATCGGGTGGTGTTGGCGCACGCGGTGCGCGCTCTCGGACGGCCAGTGGGGGACGTGGGGAATCGGCTGGGTCGGCGGTGCTCCCGACGGGTCGGCCTCGGCGGGAACGCTCGCGACCACCCGAGTGGCTTCGACGTCGTCGAGGTCCTCGGGGCAGGGCGTCTCGTCGGGGACGAACCGATCGTCCTCGGGAACGGTCGGCGTGTTGGGCTCGGCCCGAACGGTCGGGGCGGGCGCGGGCTCGCCCGGACCGAGGAGCAGGACGCCGAGGCGGTGCGGGCGGTAGCGCTCGACGAGCGGCACGGTCCACCGGGGCGTGACGGCCAGGGCCGCGGCGACCACCGCGACGCCGAGCGCGAACCCGACCACGACGTCGTGCGGGTAGTGCGCACCGACGACGACGCGGGAGAACGCCACCGACGCTCCCAGCAGCAACGCGGCCAGGCCGACGCGCCCCCGCCGGCACAGGAACACGCCCATCGCGGCGGCCCCCGCGATGGTGGAGTGGTTGCTCGGGAACGACCAGTCACCCAGCTCCGGACACTCCGTCAGCGGGCGCGCACCCGGCACCGCCCGACACGGCCGGTCCTCCTGGATGAAGAGCTTCGCCACCTCGCTGGTGCCGTAGGCGACGACGGTCGCCATCGGGGCGGACACCGCCGCGGCCATGGCGCGCGCGGAGCCGGTCCGGGCTCGCCACCACCCGAAGATCAGCAGCAGCCCCAGCACCACGATCCCGGCTTCGGTGAAGAACACCGCGAAGTCCTGAAGCCAACCGGGTGCGGTGTTGGCGGCGTCGAGCACCGCCCGGTACCACTCGGCGGAGAAGTCGGGGACGCCGTCCACCGCCAGCGCGTCCTCCGGCGCGGCGAGTCCGCCGGAGTCGGCGGGGGCGAGCGAGCGTGCGACGGAAACGGCCTGGGAGACCGGGACAGGCATGGTGGAAACTCCTGGTTCAGCGAGCGTCCACGCAGTGTAGTGATCAAGTTAAGCCCGTCCCGGAGCGACCCGGACTCTGCCGTCGACCGGTTCTCGGGTCCGTGCGAATCGGCCGTGCGGTCAGGAAAGACCCTGCTGGGGAAGCATCACGTCGTCGGGTGTGAGGGCTTCGGGATCACGCGGAACGCCGGCGCGTTCCCGGTCGGACAGCTCGCGGCTCAGGTCCATCACGGCGCCGACGAGGAACTCGACCTTGCGGCGCAGCTCGCGCAGCTCCTCGTCGCCTCGGGAACCGGCGCTCGACACCTGTTGCGCCACCTCGGGCGCGAACAGGTCGCGCACCTCCCGTGGCAGGTGTTCCAGGGCGTGTTCGAGCGAGCCGGGTGACAGCAGCTCGCGCATGCCCTCGGAGATACCCCGGACGGCCGGGCGCACGTCGCTGCGCCGGATGGTGGCCTCCGCCGCGATGCGGTCGATGCAGTCGTCGCAGCTGAAGCGGAGGGGGACCTTGCTCGGCACCCAGCCGTCGTAGAACGTGCCGCGCAGCACCTCGGGCAGCTGGGCCGCGAAATGGGCCGAGCCCTCCACGGTGAGGCGGTCGCGCAACGTGTGCAGCCACGCGCGCAACACGCGGTAGGTGTAGCGGCGGTCGCGTGTGCCGAGCGCCTCGCCCAGCGCGGCGAGCCACTCGTGGGCCGTGTTCTGCGAACGGGCGAGTGGGTCGCTGGTGTGCGTCATGGGGTCCTCCCGGCGGTGGCGTCCACGGCTGCCAGTGTCGAGCGACCTCGGGTCGGGACCACAGAGTCGAACGGCTCATCGTCCGGGCGCGCCACTTTCCCCGGCCGGTTCGCGGTGCCCATGATGGGAGTCGAAACCCCCTTCCCGGGACGATGACGATGGCAGCGGTCACGCTCTTCCTTGCCGGTGACGTGATGCCGGGGCGGGGAATCGACCAGGTGCTGCCCTACCCCGGTGATCACCGGCTGCGGGAGTCGGTCGTGCGCGACGCGCGCTACTACGTGCACGCCGCCGAGCAACGCAACGGCCGACTGCCACAGCCGGTGCCGTTCTCGTGGCCGTGGGGAAGCGCACTCCAGGCGATCGAGCACGAGGCGCCGACGGCGCGGATCATCAACCTGGAGACGAGCGTGACCCGGGCGCGGGCGTTCGCGGCCGGCAAGTCGGTGCACTACCGCATGAGGCCGGAGAACGTGCCCGCGGTGCTCGCCGCGAAGCCCGACGTGTGCGTGCTGGCCAACAACCACGTGCTCGACTTCGGTCGCCAGGGTCTGGTGGAGACACTCGCCGTGTTGACGCGCGCGGGGCTGGGGACCGTCGGCGCGGGCCACGACGCTGCCGAGGCCGCGCGACCCGCCGTCGTGCCCTCGGGTGTGGGTCGGGTCGTGGTGCTGGCCGCGGCCGCGACTTCCAGCGGGGTGCCCGTCGAGTGGGCGGCCGGGCCCCACAGCGCGGGAGTGCGGCTGCTGGACCTCGCCGTGCACGACCTGAAGGAGCAGGTCACCGCCGCCAAACGGGCCGGGAACCTGGTGGTGGTCTCGCTGCACTGGGGCTCCAACTGGGGTTACGGCGTCGGCTCCCGGCAGGTCGCACTCGCGCACCGGCTGGTGGACGCGGGCGCCGACGTCGTGCACGGACATTCCTCCCACCATCCGAGGCCGATCGAGGTGTATCGGGGTCGGCTCGTGCTGTACGGGTGCGGGGATCTCGTCAACGACTACGAGGGCATCAGCGGCTTCGAGCGTTACCGCGGTGACCTGCGGCTGCTGTACTTTCCCTCGCTCGATCCGCGGACCGGCGCGCTGCTCGGGATGCGCATGGTGCCGTTGCAGGCGCGGAGGCTGCGCCTGCAACGGGCGGGCTCCCGCGATCAGGACTGGCTGCGTTCCGTGCTCAGCCGGTGCAGCGCGCCGTTCGGCACGAAGGTCGAGAGCGGCGACGGCGTGTTGTGGCTGACGTGGCACAACAGCATTGGATAAGAGTCTTGCGGGATTGTTGAACAACTCTGTACCTTGTGCCGAACCACGAGGATCGGAGTTTCCGCGATGACCGACAAGCTCGGCTCGAAGAAGGCCCCGTCGCCGGTCTCGAAGGGCACGTTGCTCGGAGCCGTTTTCCTGATGGCCACCAGCGCCATCGGTCCCGGGTTCATCACCCAGACCACGACGTTCACCGTGCAGCTCGGCGCGGCGTTCGCGTTCGCCATCCTGGTGTCGATCCTCGTCGACATCGCCGTGCAGCTGAACGTCTGGCGGGTCGTCGGCGTCTCCGGCCTGCGTGCGCAGGAGCTCGGCAACCGCGTGCTGCCCGGCGTCGGCTACCTCATGGCCGCGCTCGTGGTGTTCGGCGGGCTCGTCTTCAACATCGGCAACGTGTCGGGCACCGCGCTCGGCCTCGACGCGTTGTTCGGCCTGGAGGTCAAGCTCGGCGGCGCGCTCTCCGCGCTCGTCGCCATCGGCATCTTCCTCAGCAAGCGCGCCGGTGTGGCGATGGACCGGCTCGTGGTCGGGCTCGGCGTCGTGATGATCGCCCTCACCACCTATGTCGCCGTCGTGTCCGGACCTCCGGTCGGGGAGGCGATGCGGCAGGCCGTGGTGCCCGACCGCATCGACTTCCTCGTGATCACCACGTTGATCGGCGGAACCGTCGGCGGCTACATCACCTACGCGGGCGCGCACCGGCTCGTGGACGCCGGGGTGCACGGCCCGGAGCAGGTCGCGCAGGTCAGCCGCAGCTCCATCACCGCGTTGCTGGTGACCGGGCTGATGCGGGCCGTGCTCTTCCTCGCGGTGCTCGGCGTCGTCGCGGGAGGCGCGAGCCTCGCCGGAGCGAACCCGGCCGCGGAGGCGTTCCACCACGCCGCCGGCGAGGTGGGGCTGCGCGTGTTCGGCATGATCCTGTGGGGCGCCTCGGTGACCTCGGTGATCGGCGCCTCGTACACGTCCGTGTCGTTCCTCGTGTCGTTCTCGCCCGTGCTCGAACGGCGCCGGAACTGGCTGGTGATCGGCTTCATCGCCGTGTCGACGACGGCGTTCCTGCTGATCGACCAGGCGCCGACGACGCTGCTCGTCCTGGCGGGCGCGGTGAACGGGCTCATCCTGCCCGTGGGCTTCGGAGTGCTGATGTGGGTGGCGGCCCGGCGCCGCGACCTCCTCGGCGGCTACCGCTACCCGCGGTGGCTGATCGTCATCGGCGTCGCGGCGTGGTTGCTCACCGTGTATCTGGGCTGGAACTCGCTGAGCGAGCTCGGAACGCTCTGGAGCTGAGTGTCGCGGGCGCTGCCGCGTCAGTCGTCGTCGCGCTCCTTCTCCTTCTTCTTCCGTTCCTTCTCTTCTTTCTTGCGTTCCTTCTCGCGCTCCTTGGCTTCCTTCTTCCGTTCCTTCTCCTCGTGCTTCTCTCGGTCCTTCTCCCGCTTGTCGTCGTCGCCGTCGCCCCGGCGGTCGTCCGGTGGTGGTGGCGGCGGCGCGGCGGTCTCGGAGTGCAGGAGGGTGTCGTCGTGGATGACGACGGCGTCGCCGTCCCGCCCCACGCCCAGCTGGTGGTACTCGGTGACCGTGGCTCCCGACCGCATCGTCAGCCGGAGGCCGACGTGCACGGTGTCGGCGCCGTTGAGCCGCGGCGGTGACACCACGGTGAGTGAGCGGACCCGCGACCACGTCTCGGCGAAACCCTGCTCGCCCTGAGCCTGCAGGCCGGGGCCGAGCAGGGCGAACGCGGCGTGCGGATCGTGGGGCAGGTGGCCGTAGTGGTCGCCGACCACGCGGAGCATCTCGGCGGACGACGGCGGCTGCGGGGCCGACGTGGTGGGGACGACGGGCGTCGGCGTGGCCGTGGAGCCGGAACCGTTCGACGCGACCGCGATCGTGACCACGGTGGCGACCGCCGCGACACCGCCGCCGACCGCGAGCAGAGCCGTGCGGCGCGAACGCCGCGGGGGCGGGGGAGCGACCGCGGTGGGCGAGGGCGCAGTGCCCGGAGTGCCGTGGAACGGGTTCAGGTCGAGCCGGGTGCCACCGCCCTGCGGCGCGGGGCCGACAGCGCGCAGGGGCTGGGTCAACTCCTCCGGCGCCGGAGGAAGCGCGGGCGTTCTGCCGTCGGCCACGGCGCGGAGGAGGTCGCGTGCCGCCGCTGCCGAAGGACGTCCCGTGGGGTCGTCGACGAGGAGGCGGTCGAGCACCGGCGTCAGCGGTCCCGCCCGGTGGGCGCGCGCGGGTTCGCCGGCCGCGACGCGGTAGAGCACGCCGAGGGTGTTCTCCTCACTGTCCCCGAACGGCGGCACACCCTCGACGGCGGCGAACAGCAGCGATCCCAGCGAGAACACGTCGGAGGCGGGGCTGGCGGGCCGACCGCGCGCCACTTCGGGCGCCAGGTAGGCGGGTGTGCCCGCGACGACACCGGTCTGGGTCACCGTCACGTCTCCGCCGGCGTGGGCGATGCCGAAGTCGGCGAGCTTCGCCGTGCCGTCACCGCCGAGCAGCACGTTCGCGGGTTTGATGTCGCGATGCACGATGCCCGCGTCGTGCGCGGCGGCCAACGCGGCGGCCACCTGTGTGCCGATGGCGGCGGCCGCCTGCGGCGTCAGCGGGCCGTCCATGGCGAGTACGTCCGCCAGGCTGCGCGCCGGAAAGTACTCCATCACCAGCACGGGCAACCCGTGATGCTCGACGACGTCGTGCACCGTCACCGCGTGGGGGTGCTGGAGACGAGCGGCGATGCGCCCCTCGCGGTGGGCGCGCTCCCGGGCCTGTGCCGCCGCGGCCGCGTCGAGGCCGGGCTGCAGCAGCAACTCCTTCACCGCCACCTGCCGTCCGAGCCGCTCGTCCACGGCCTGCCACACGGTCCCCATCGCGCCGCTGCCGACCCGCCGTTGCACCCGGTAACGACCCGCGAGCAACTCACCCACTTCTGTCACGCGATCAGGGTAGAGATCGGGTGGTGACCGCGGTCCGTGGCTGTCCCGACGAGTGCCGTGACCCCGGCGACCAGCATTCCGACCAGCAGGGGACGAGTGGGACGAACCGTTCACACGCAGCGGCAGATCCCAGCCGCCGACGCCGGGCGCGCTATAGTTTCCACGCGCTGGGAACGACGCGGCCCAGCAGGGGGCCGGTAGCTCAGTCGGTTAGAGCAGGGGACTCATAATCCCTTGGCCGCGGGTTCGAGTCCCGCCCGGCCCACACATCTGACCAGGGATTTTGGTCGGCGTCAAGATCGACGGCGATTGGCTGTCCATGGTTTTGTCCATGGACAGCTCGTTGACGTGCTGCCTGACCTGGCTGGACGCTGTGCCCATGACTCGATCAACTGGGGCCGTCGATCGACGTGGACGAGGCAATATCCGGAAGCGAGGCAACTCGCTGCAGGTGCGGGTCTATTCGGGCGTCGACCCGGTGACCGGCAAGGAGATCTACCTTTCGGAAACCATCAGGGGTACGGATACGGCCGCTCGGCGACGTGCGGAGAAGGCCCTGACGAAGCTGCAAGCGCAGGTTGATCAGCAACGCGCGCCGAGTACGTCGGTGTCGTTCTCCTACGCCATCGACGAGTGGCTGCGCTCGTCCGACATCGAGCCGACGACCCGCCATGGATACGTCGGCTACATCGAGCGCACCATCCGCCCGGCGCTCGGGGGATGTGTCCGTCAGCAAGCTGAACGCGCGCATGCTCGAAACGCTGTACGGCGAGCTACGTCGTTGCCGGATTCGCTGTAGTGGCAAGCCTTTCGTCGAGCACAAGGTGGAAGGCGAGCACAACTGCGAGAAGGCTAAGTGCAAGCCGCATGAGTGCAAGCCCATGGCGTCATCCACGGTTCGGCAGATTCACGCGATCATCAGCGGCGTGCTGAACGCGGCTGTTCGTTGGGACTGGATCGCCTCCAATCCCGCGAAGGTGGCGCAGCGGCCACGTCAGCCAGCGCCGCAGCCGAACCCGCCGTCGCCGGAGCAGGCCGCGCGGCTGGTGGAGAAGGCGTTCGAGCTGGACGAGGCATGGGGCACGCTTGTGTGGCTGGTGATGACCACGGGCATGCGCCGAGGTGAGGTCTGTGCGCTGCGCTGGTCCCGCATCGACCTGGACGAAGGCATAGTCGAGGTGCGCAGCAGCTACACGACGTTGAAGGGTGTCGGTAGGGAGAAGGACACGAAGACGCACCAGATGCGTCGGATCGCGCTCGACACGGAAACGACGGTTCTGCTGCGTGAGCACAAACGGCGCTGCCAAGCTTTGTTCGCGGAGCTGGGCGCGAAGTGGGATGAAGACTCGTACGTCTTCGCCGGCATGCGTGGCGCCATCACAAAGCCCTATCCGCCGGATGCGGTGTCGAACCGCTACAAGAAGATGGCCACCCGCCTCGGCATCGACACCCATATCCATGCCCTACGGCACTACTCGGCAACGGAACTGCTGACGGCGGGCATCGATCTGCGAACAGTGGCGGGCCGCCTCGGCCACGGCGGAGGCGGTGCGACGACGCTACGGGTGTATGCCGCGTGGGTTGCGGCGGCGGACCGAAAAGCGGCGGAGATTCTTGGATCGAGGATGCCAAAGCGTCAGGTTTAAAAACCCCTATCAGAAATCATGACACGGTACATGTAGTACGAGGGTTGATAGACGACGTGCTGTCTTATTACGGTGAGTGAGTGGATGATGACGAGGAGGATCGCTTCTCCGTTGCCATTCGGCTCTTGCTGCTCATCGCGGCGGTTGCGGAGCCGCTGAACGAGGCGGAGGAGTCAGCAGCACCGCAGAACGCGGTGGCTGTGCTACGTGCTGAGAGCCGTCTGCAGAAGCTGGACTTCTGGCTGCGCAACCCGGACTACCTGGCGGATGAGCTCCTCAACGACTACGAGCGCTTCGGGGAGGCCATCAACCTGGAGCTGGCGGGAAGTATTCTGGACTCCAATGAGCCGGAGATCTGCGCCATCCCCATGTTGCGCTATCTCTTCGGCGCTTTCGAGGAACTCGACCAGGCGCTGAGCGTCCTGGTCGCGCCGCGGTTGTTGGTGGTCGTTCCGCGACGCACTGCCCAGCGTGTGCTGCAGGACAACTACTACCTCACGGCCAAGGGCAGGGAGGTTGCAGAGCGGGCAACCGAGCAGTTCCCCGAACTGCGGTGGTACACCGAGCGCGCTCAGCTCATCCGGGCCCTAGCCGAGGCCACCGGGCACACCGCCTTGGCGCTTCGCAATCGGCAGTACCTCCAGCGCGATTACGCCGAGACTCCGCTGAACGAGTTCATTCCGTCCATCGCCGACCGCACTCGCGCGCGCCTCGCCCGGCTGCGTGTTGAGGCAGACCAGGGGGATGCCGCGTGACCACCGAGCCCTTGCCTGTCCCATCAGAGAGCGAGCTGTACCAGCAGATTGCCGATCGGGTGGCCTCGGCCGACACGGACCGGGTCCGGGAGGTGCTGGCCGAGCACGGTATCCACCTCACCAGTCCGCTGCCCGCGCGGCGCCAGTTGGTCGTGCATCGGCTGTACTGCGAAGGCACCAAGGTCGGTACCGATGACAACGACGGTCCGTTCACAGTGGACATTCCCCTGGGACCAGGGCCATGGGCCATCGCCAGCACCATCAACAACGCCGGCAAGTCGAGCCTGTTGTGGGCTCTGAGTTTCGCCCTGCGTGGGGAGGGCTTCGATGCGTTCCGCCGACCCGAGACGGTGCGCTGGTTCTCGTACGTGCGTGCCGATATCGAGGTTGCTGGCGTCGCCGTGTCCGTCCGACTGACCTTCGAACAGCCTGACCACCCCAGCGCCCGGCTGCTCACCGCTGACACCCTCGAGCACCTCACCGATCTGGAAGGCCGCCAGGAGAGCGGCCCAGCCGTGCGCGTCGCGGCAACCGCCGAGCCGGACGGCGTCAAGGAGCTCATCGACCGCTTCATGCTCGAGCGGCTCGGTCTGCGGCCGCTCTCGCTGTGGACGGCAGAGGTTGGCGCACCGAAGGACGCCAAGGGCAGACGCGACAGCGTTGAGCGGATCCACGGCTGGGCCAGCTACTTCTACGCCATCGCGCTGAACTCGGCGAATGCCAGCATCCTGCTCGGTCCCACGGCGATCGGCCAGCTTCCCGTCAAGCTGATGCAGCTCTTCCTCGACGTCCCTTACGCCTCCGAGCTCACCCATCTCACCACCGCCCGCAGGAAAGAGGACCAGGAAAGCCACCGCATCCAGCGCCGGGCCAAAGAGGATGCCCAAGCCCGCGCGCAGCAAACCGAACCGCTTCGTCGGGCGCTCGCGGTCGCCGAGGACCGGGTGGCGGCCCTGGAAGCCAGCCAGCCCGACCTGACGGAGCTGCTCGCCAACGTCGACGCGGCGGCCCGCCAGATGGCCGCCGCCCAAGTAGTCCACCAGCAGGCCGAGGAACAGTACGCCACCGCGCGCAAAGCCAGCCTGAAGGACGAGAAAGCGGCCCGCCGAGCACGGCAGAGTAACGCCGCGCGGCTCCTCCTAGGCGCCCTTGACCCGGAGGCATGCCCGCGCTGCGACCACGAGATTAACGATGCCCGACGGGCCGCCGAGGAGACCGAGCACCGCTGCTCGGTGTGCGCTCATCCGCTGCCCGAGGTGCAGGAAGAGCCTGAGGCCCAGGCCCAGCTGCTCCAGCGCCTGGACGACCGCGTGGAGGCCTCGCGTAAGGCCCAAGACACTGCCTGGCAAGCCGTTGACTCCGCCACCGCCGCATTGAGCGAGAGTCGCGCCGCCTACGACCAGGCGAATGCCCGCCTTGCGGCGGCGCGCTCAGGGGACTGGTACACCGACTTGGAAGCTGCTCGGCAGGAGGTTCACCAACTCCGAGGGGCACTTGCTATCGCCACAGGCAGCGGAGCAGGGCTACCAGCCGTGGTCGGCGACTACGTCACCTCCTCAACGGCAGCGGCCAGCGCACCGACCGCTGAGACCGACGACGACATCCTCGCAGCCGCTGCTGACGTGCTGTCGAACGTGGTCTCACAGCACAGCAAGGCTTTATTCGCCGACCTCAACGACGAGATCGTCACGATCGCCCGCGATCTCGGGGTGGCCAACCTCACGAGTGTGAACCTCGGCCTGAACGGAAACCTGAACGCCATGAAGTCCGGCGGCCGCCACCGGTTCTCCGCATTCAGTCCGACCGACCGTCTGCGCATGCGGATCGCAGCCGTGGTTGGCATGATCAAGGTCGGCCGCAGCCGCGGCATCATGTCCCACCCCGGACTGCTGCTGATAGATGCCCCTACCGCTGAGGAGCTCTCCCGCGAGAACGCGCGCCTGGCCATCCAGACGCTCTACGACACCGCCGCCACGGACCCTGACATCCAGGTCGTGATCACTTCGATCGAAGAGGCGGTGTGGGAAATCTTCCCCAAGGACCGTATCGTGACCGCCCCCGACAAGCGGCAGCTCTTCTAGAGTCCGGACCGGAGGAATACCCGGAGAACGCACAGCAACGAGGAGGGAGGCATCGTGCACGCCATCGACGAACGCCTGGCCAGCTGGGCGGCAAGCGCCTCCCGATCCCAGCTCCGTGACGGGCCCACGGTGGACGACCTCGGAGGCATCGACCGGGTCCTCGCCGCCGCCGACGACCTCGCCAGCGGTCCCTTCCTGCATCATCTCATCCAGGCGGCTGCACATCACCTGGACGTGGCCGGCAGCGAAGCGGGTAAGCCGCTGCGCGATGCCATCCTCACCGGTCTGCGGGCCAACAACAATCACGCCGCGTTCGCCAGTGCCACCGACGCCCTCACCACTTACCCCGCCCTGGCCCGCGAGCTCGGCACCCCCCTCGCCCGGATTCTGCTTACCCGCTTTCGGGATGCCCAGGACGCCGAAGACGACCCCGCCCTTGCCCTCATCGCTGCCGAAGCCGCGGACTGCCTCGTCCAGCTCACCCTGGCCGGCATCACCAGCGCCGCTAGGGTCCTCGGCGCCATGGACGAGGCCACCGAGGACCCGGCAGCTCTACCCGAGGCCTTCGTCACCCGCCTCCCTCGGCTGCTCGGCGTCCTCGATGCCCACCACCCCGGCGCCGGGCTCCGCGAAGCCCTGGAACGCTGCCTGATGCTCGACTACACCTGCCGGGACGCGGCCTTCGAACTGGCTCTCGGCGACCTGCGCCAGGCGCTGGAACAGGACCAGTACGCTCCCATGGTCGAGCAGCTCAGGAGAACTCAGCGCCGCCTGGCTGAACTGATCGCTCTCGACCCGGAGCGCCTCGACGCCCAGCTTTACCACGCGGCCATCAATGCCGTCCTTGGCCTGTCCGCACCCGATGCCCCCACGCGGGTACCGGCCGCCGCAGCCACCTTGCGCGACGTCCTCCAGCGCTACCGTTCCTGGCGCTACCGCACCCGCATCCCCGGCTGGGCGCAACCTCGCCAAAGCGACATCGTCGCCTGGTCGGAACTCACCGTCCTCCTGGAAGCGGCCGCAACGCACATGGGGCATGACGACCCATGGTTCGGCGAGGGCCACGGCATCCTCACCGCGCTGCTACGCGCTTACACCGCGCACAACACCGTCGCTGTTCTCACCGGCAACTCCGCGGCCTTAGTGGTCGACACCCTGGTGGCGCCGGTTATCGAAGACGCCTTTCTGCAGCAAGAGCACCGGCAGCGCATCCTGCGGCACGCCCTGGACCACGACGAGGAACTCCGCAGCGACCCAGCGGCCCAGCAGCTCCACGCCGCCCTCCTCCAGCGCACCAGGACAGACGATCCTTCGCCTGGGCGGGCGAGTGATCAGGGAAAAGCGCGACGCTGGCAGCTGCTGGCACATCAACTCCCAAACGACTTCGCTAACTTGGTTGACCAGACCCCCGAGCACGTCCTAGACCGGCTGGAACTGGCACTACGGACCCACGACGACGTCCGGGCGAGCATCGCCGATCCTAAGTACAGCCGTCTCATGGACCGCTTACTCCGTCAACTCCAGGAGTCCCACGACTGGCTGCCCCGCATCGCCGTCGAGTTCACCGTCCTGCTAGAAGTGACGATCCGCTACGCCTACCTCTGCTACGACATCGGCCGGAAGATGGGCGGCTCTTACACCGAGTTCTTGCGCCGACGCGATAAGGATGGCAAGAAGCAAAAGGTCGACGAAGCCCTCTTCCACCAGCACTACCGGGAAGTGCTGACCTACTCCGCGCTGTTCGGTGTAGTCCACTCCGAAGTGATCGACAAAGGCGGCGGTCGAGCCGACATCCTCGTATCCTTCGGCGCGGTCCAGTTCAACGTCGAATGCAAGATCGAAGAAGAGGACGCCAGCGAAGCTGGGTTACGGCACTACGTCGCTCAGGCGGCCGAATACCAAAACACCAACGCCGCCTTCGCGATCCTCCTCGCCCTCGACAAGACAGTAGGATCCGAAGGGGCCGTCAACCTCTTCGACAGCATCTGGATTGAACCTGTCAGGCGAACCGGCGAACGCGGACCTTGCCTTGTTGTGATTGTCCGTATCCCGGGAGGACGCGAGAATCCCAACCTGCTACGCCCTGCACCGGTGCCGGAACCAAAATAAACGCACAGCTCAAGGCGCCCCTGTGTCTGAGTTCGGCCCTGAAAGCCGCGCTTGATGGCACTCCTCTCGGTGGCGTCCGCGCATGTGGGAGGTGGGGCTCCATGTCGTGAGACTTCGGCCACGAAGCTGATTTTTGGTCGTCACAGTAGCGGGGGGTTAGTCTCCGACGGCCGACGAAGCGAGGGACGTGGAGAGGATGTCGCGTAGGGGGTGCCATTCTCGTTGGGGAGTAAGTTAAAGGTGCTCTCCAAGGGAGTGGAGTCGAAAGGGTAAGCCGGTAGCAATCAACCCCATGTATTATGGCGGCACCCTGCTACGGGAGCATGGTGGCTTCCAGTAGTGGTTGAGGTACGGGCCCAAAGATGGGTGCTCGAAACCGTCGGGTTCGACTTTGTTGCGTGCAGCGACCGCACAGTCAGACACATCTGGGTCGCACGCGCGTCAGGTGATTTCTTCGCCCTCTGGTGAGCGCCAACCTCCGCGATATGTCGCTGCAGTCAATTTACCGTCTTCCGTTTCCAGCTTAGATCTCTCGTAGTTTACCCAGTCGAGAAATTCCGTGCCATCGATGTCGAGCGATCGTACGTACGCCATACTATAAGGTCCGTCTCACCAACACATATGGCTCCGGAAAGCGACAGCCTTGATACATCGATACCGTGAAAGTCGAGATCAATCAGAGTGGCTCCCCTGAGATCGACGTGTTCAACCTCGGACCACCGATCTGCGTTCCCCTCGAGTATCCACCTATCGTCAATAATGACAGGGCCTCTGAACAGATGTTCATGAACCAGACGCTGTATCGCCGCGCGAACTTGCCATTCCTCAAGGGTTCCGTCTTTATGTTGAATGCGAATATTGGGATGGCCAGAACTTGTTGGCGGTTCGAACGGCATGCGCAGGTAGGCACAGAGGACGTTGATGATTCTTTGTCTCTCTTGTGGGTTGCCTTGCGCTAAGCGTTCAAGCGCGTACACGCCAGCCATGCGGACGGGGGCACGTTCCGAGGAGAGTTGATCGGCGGCGGCCGTGTACAGCTCGGTAACGCGCTGTTCGGCAGCGTCAGCTTCAGTGTGGCGTTGAGTGTGTTCGGCAAGCCATTGTCGCCGGCTGTTGAGCACGAGGATGGCAATGCCGACGAGCCCCGCACCGAGTGTGAGGGCGGTGCGGATGGCTTCGATGCGGGTCATGGAGCGCTCTTGTGGTTGGTGTGGCTGCTCGGCAATGTCAAGCAACCACGCCAGGCTGAGTCCCGTGGCGGCAAGGACCGCTACGGCGATGAGCACACCCCACCACCATCGCAATGGCCGTACTTCCCGCCGGGTGTCAGGGTGCCGAGTCACGGCGCGCAAGACCCCGATGATTATGAGCACGGTAAGGCCGCTGGTCAGGACCCACTCGGAGAATCCCCATGTGCTGACGAACGTTGCGGCGGTGGTCAGCCAGCTGGCCGGGATCGCGGTGACGGCCCCGGCCAGGACGAAGGCGAGGGCGAGCAGGCTTGTCCGCTTCGCAGTGCGGGTCCGTACTGCCTCTGCAACTGAGATTCGCCGGTGGAGCACAGGATCATGCTGGCACAGTTCCCGCCTCACGTGCGGCATTGTCGGCGACAAGGGCGGTGTGGCAGACGTCGAGGCTTTGGTAGATGCCGTATCAGGTGTTGTCTTTGCTGGATGCCGTGATTGGGACCGAGTGGCCGGCGGATGTGGGCGTTCATGTCGTGCGAGCTCGAGCTCCGTCTCACGCGAGACGCGGAGAGCTGCCGACGCTTCCGCCGTCTCCGTGGGCTGCCTGCTGATGCTGAACAGCCTACGCTGTTCATCCTGGGTTCTTGGTGATCACCACACCACAAGCAGGGGCACGGCAAGCCACAGGCACCAGCCGTTGAAAGCCAACCATGCGAGAGTCCATAGCAAGACAGGGATGCCGGTCTGGTCAGCGAAGTTTTCCCCATCAGGGGGCCGCCATGCTCGAGAAGGTAACGCCCGATCGCGACTTTCAATAGGTGGATGCCTTCGCAGATCAGCAGTACCCATGCGAGGGCGGCCACGATTGTGGCTTGCAGCCCTGGCGGGCCCCACCACAAGGTCGCGGCGGTGGCGCAGCCGATGGCAGTAGTGAGGTCGGCGGTCATTATGGTGCGACGACAGTAGATTGCGGCCTGAGTCCGGTTTAATTCGCTGCACTGCTGACAATCTTCACCCGTTCGGAGGAGTGCCTGGCCGCCCCGATCACGCCTACGCACTGCTGCGGCCGAGCTCGTCGACGCTGGCCTGCAACATCTGACTTGGCTCGACGCTGGTCGCGGCAGCTGCGTGGTGGCTGGGGCGACCTAGCTCTCGTGTTGACGTTGTGTATAGACGCGTTGCCTTGGGCAGCGGATAGCCTATGTTTCGTGGCTGACGAGCATGGCGCGTGGCAAACGTTCGGCGAGCGGCTGGTCTATGACAACCGTTGGGTGCGGTTGGGGTTGGTCGACGTGCAGGCTCCCAACGGCAACCGGTGGGAGTACCACGTCGTTCACCTGGCGCGGATCGCGATCGCGCTGGTGGTGAACGAGCGGGACGAGGCGTTGATGCTGTGGCGGTATCGGTTCGCCACGGACCAGTGGGGCTATGAGCTGCTCGGTGGCCTGGTTGACGATGGCGAGGACTCCGCTGCTACGGCTGCGCGGGAGGCTGCTGAGGAGAGTGGTTGGCGTCCGTTGGGGGATGGGGAGCATCTCGTCAGCTTCGAGCCGCTTCCTGGTCAGGTCACCGCGCCGATGGACATCTACCTGTGGCGCGGTGCTGAGCACATCGGCGACCCCACCGACACCGAAGAAGTCGGCCGGGTGGAGTGGGTGCCGTTGTCGCGGGTCAACGAGCTTGCGCAGCGACAGGAGCTTCTTGGTTCGGGCACGCTGGTCGCGCTGCTGTACTACCTGAACTCACAGAAGTCGTGAGCCGCTCATCGGCAACACAAGGCCGCTGAGACGTCGTAAATGCCGGTCGGACCTGATCTGTTTGCCGAGTTGGCGTGCTTGGCGTGCGTAGTGCTGGGCTTGGTCGCGGTTGCCTGCGGCGGCGTGCGCGAACGCGAGGTCGACCATCATGGCGACGCGAGCACGCACAAACGCCTTCGGCAATCGCGGTAGAGCCTCGGTGAGGTGTTCCACCGCATCCGGCTCGCCCAGCTTGGCCATGGCGTTGCCGCGCCAGCGGTCGAGGTGGGAGTCACCGAGGAACAGGAACGGCAACGACGCGTCGTTCGGGTCGGTCGGCAGCAGGGTGTGTGCGGTATCGAACGCCCGTAGTGCCTCGTCGCGGTGCCCGGCGGCGGCAAAGCCTTCGCCGCTTGCGGCTGTCAGCCACGCTCGCAGCAGCGGCGGCACCGCGCCCTCACCCAAGGAGCGCGCGTGTTCAAGCTGCTCGACCGCGTGCTGACTTTCGCCGATGTCGATGAGCACGAACGCCTGTTCCGCGAGCGCGTGCGCCAAGGCGGTCGTGGAACCGAACTCCCGTGCGGCGGCCTTCGCGCGTTCGTAGTGGTTCCATGCTTGGCTGATGGCGTTGCGGTCGAGGGCGACCCACCCCGCGAGCGTGGATGCCTCGGTGAGCACACCCGCGAGCGCTTCCCGTTGGCCGCGTGCGGTGCTGAAGCTCAACAGGTCTTCGATCTGGCCGATGAGGCTGCGGAGCTGCTCCAACAGGGTGAGGCCACCGAACTGCCGGTCGACCTTGCGGGCGTTGTCGATCTGCTGCCGGAACGCCTCGACTGCCGCGCCGTCGACGCTGCGGGCGAGAGCGAGCCGTGAGCGTAGCTCGCTGACCTCGTCGTCCTCATCGTCGGTGGGGAAGCCGAGTTCCTCGTTGGTGCGGCCGTAGATGTCACGGAACAGTCGCTGGTACGGCTCGCTGACCTGCTCGTGGCCGTTCTCCCACCGCGACAGCTTCGTCTTCAGGCTGGTCTGCTCCATCACGGGCACACCGAGCGCATCCGCACGTCGAATCAACAACGTGATGACGTCAGCGGCTTTGTAGTCGAGCTGTTTGCGGACGGCTTGCAGTTTCGTCGCGGCCATCAGTTATCACCGTGCCGATAATCGCGCTGACCTGCGAAGTTATTCCTGGTTAATGGATTCGTTGTTAACTTCTGCCACCTGCGAATAACGCGTCCGCTGCCGTTTCCTGGACTCATGAACGGAGAAAGCGAGCAACGCGAGACCGGCATCAGCGGCCTACCGGAGTCGCCCGCGCTGGACCGGTTTGGACAGAGCGGCCACGTCGGCGGCCATCGCGTCCACGCGGTTGGTCAACTCCTCCAGCCGGCCTTCGATGGCATTGAGGTGCGCCAGGATGCGGTCGGTGGCATCGTCGCCGGTTTCGCCTGGCCGCAATGGTTTCCGACCCGCGAGGACGGCGGCCAGGTGGCCGGGATGCCACTCCAGCGCCAGCGACAACGCCTCCAGTGTTCGTGCGCTACGTCGGCGTTCCACCGTGTGGTGCTGGATCTCGCGGATGATCGCTTGCGAGACGTGCGAGCGTTCCGCCAGTTCGCGTTGACGAAGACCGAGCGTGTGCATGCGCTCGTTGATTGCCCTCGCGACCGCCGCCCAGTCTTCGGTCACCCATTCCTCCGTGGTCCGCCTCGGACGCGAGGTTAACGCTCGACCCGGCCTACGTGGGGCCGACCTCGCGGAAATCGCATCAGTCTGCTCATTTATGCGCTGACATCACTTCTTTTTTCAGCTGAAATCAACTCGAAGGAATTCATTCGTGGATACCCCTATGCCCAAAACGGGCCAGCCGGTGTTCTACACAGTCCGAGAAGCCGCGCAGATCGTGCGCGTTGACCCGTCGACCCTCTACCGCGCCATCCGCGAGGACGCGTTTCCTGCGGTGCGCGTCCGCTACCGCTACGTCATTCCGGCTGCCGCGCTCGACCGCCTCATCACCGAGGCCGCTGAGTCCGGTGGCTGTGTCGACCCCGCCCGCATCGTGGCCGAACGCCGCGCCGCTCGGGAGGTCGCTCGTCTGTCCGGAGGTGCCGCATGGTGAACCACGACCACTACGCAGAGACCGCCCGCAAGCTCGACCGCTTCGACGCCGTGCCGGACGACGTGTTGTGCCACGTGGTCACCCGCGATGGCTTGTGCTTCTGGGTCTTCGACCGGGACGCCATGCCGGAACTGACCGGCGACGGCGATTCGGATCGCGAACTGGCTGCCGCACTGTGTGCGGGATGCCCGGTCACCAATGCCTGCCTGGAACTCGAACTGCGCACGTCCGGCGAGGAGACAGTCGGCGTGTGGGGCGGCCTGGCCGAGGACGACCGCCGCGAGGTCTACCGCGTGTGGAAGCGGCGGCACATCAACCGACGCACGCAGGCAGGTGAGTGGTGGTGACGGTGAACCTGACTCCGGAACAGGTGCTGGTCGGCGTTGGCGTGCTGCTCGCTCTCGCGGCTGTGTGGCGGATCGGGTCGCGCCGTGCTCGCAAGGCCGCTGAGGCGGCACGGGCGAGTGCGCGAGCGGTGTCGTTGGCGGGCCGGGTGCTGTTCACGGCGGCGGTGTTCGTCGGCGTGCAGTGGCTCGTCATCGCCAATCCCGGCAACACGACGCTACTGCTGGTCGTGCTGGCGCTGCCGGACCTCATCGCCGCCTACGTACTCACCCGCACGCTCACGGTGACGTCGCTCGACACCACACGGCGGGGGAACAGGCGATGATCGCGCGCAAGAACAGGGTGGCCGCCTTCGGGCGGCCACCCGCCGCCGTGCACCACTTGACCAGCGGGCAACAACTCGCGCGGGACGCGGTCGAGGCCGCCGAGGTCCGCGCCTACCAGACCGACCCTGACGTGATCGCCCTGCGCGTCGAGCGCGTGCGTGCGCAGGTCGACCGGTTGTGCTGGGCCGGGATCGTGCTCGGGTTGGCGTTCACGATGACCAACGTGCAGTCGTTCGCGGCGGCCGGCGCTGTTGCCTGGTCGCTGCCGTGGCTGGCCGCGTGGCTGCTTGACCCGACGGTGTCGCTGGTGCTGCTGGCGATTCTGCGGGCCGAGCAGGTGACCGCGCGGTATCAGGTCTCGACAGGTCGGTGGGTGCGGCGGGCGAAGTGGTTCACGCTCGCGGCGACGTATGTCATGAACACCTGGGAGTCCTACGCGGCTGGATCGCTCTCCGGGATCGTCCTGCACTCGGTGCCGCCACTGCTGGTGTTCACGGCCGCCGAAGCCGTGACGGACCTGCGGGACAAGCTCACCAAGGCCGTGAACGTCGCCTTCGGCGAGGCAACCCGCGAGCAACAACCGACACAGCCGGGGCAAACAGCGCCACGGAAACCGTTGCGGCGCAAGCTGTTCGCCGACTACCTCGCCGAGGCACGGCAGGCATGGACGCCCGACGTGACCATTTCTCCGGCATGGGTTCGGCAGGTCACCGATTGTTCGCGTGGGTTGTCTTCGCGACTGGCGGAGGCACTCGCGGCCGAGGTGAAAGGCGAGGTGATGTCTCGTGAACGGTGACGACCAAGAGTTCGTGAACACCTCGTCGCTCATGCAAAGGGGACCGAGTGACCTGGAAGCGGCGGATCCCGTGTTCGACGCGGAACTGGTCGAAGAGCTGCCGCATCCCGTGGTGCCAATCCCGCTGCGGCGACGGTTCGTGCGTTGGTGGCGTTCATTGCCCCGTGTGCCGTCAAGCCTGAAGAGCCGTGAACTCCTCACACAGGCGGCGAAGGATACGACCGTGGCCGTCCTGCGGTCGCCGTGGCGGTACCTGCGGGCGGTTATCCGGGGCGTGCTGGCTGCGTTCCGGTGGTGGCGAAAGTGGGTCACCGTGCGGGACTACCGAGAGGCCGCTGAAGAGGTGCAGAAGCTCGCCGACCGATTCACCGAGATCCGAGAGCTGACGCTGTTCCGATGGAAGGTGACGGGCGCAGCCATTGTCGCGTTGGCGATGGCGGCCGTGGTCACAGCAGTCCTCTACGGCAGCGGTCCGTTATGGGCGGCAGCGTTTGTCTCGTCGGCAGTACTGGCATGGCTGGGCAGGAGGAAGGACGGCAGTCCAGGCCGTAAGCCGACATTGGCCGGAGCGCGAACGCTGGGCTGGACGATAGATCCACAGGTGTTGGTTGACGCCTTCAGGGACGCCAAGCTGATCGGCAAAGACGAGACCCTGCGGCTGGTTGAACGTGCCACGCGCGTCGGCGACGGTTGGGCGGTGACGGTCGACCTGCCCGCCACACGCAAGGCCGCCGACGTCATCAAACATCGGGAGGCACTCGCGTCGGCACTCGCGGTCGATGAAATCCAACTGATCGTGGAGCGCGTGCGCGGCAACGGTGGACATGCTGGACGGGTATCGATGTGGGTCGCCGACGAAGACCCGTACGCCACCTCACCGCAACGGACACCGCTGCTCGGTGCCTCTCACTGGGATGCGTGGCGACCGGTGCCGTTCGGCGTCGACGCGAGAGGACGCCGCATCGACCTGCCATTGGTGTGGACGTCGCTGCTCGTCGGCGCGATCCCACGCCAAGGCAAGACGTTCGCGACGCGATTGGCCGCCGCGGGTCTCATCCTCGACGCACACACCCGGCTCTACGTGGCCGACTTCAAAGCAGGGAAGGACTGGATGGCAGCCGAGCATGTCGCCCACCGGTTCCTCTCCGGTGACGAACCGAGCGACGTCCTGACACTGAAGGACTGGCTGGTCGAACTGGTCGCGGAAGTGCAGGGCCGATACCGGCGCATGCGGGAACTGGACGATGAGACATGCCCAGAGTCGAAGCTGACACCCGCCATGTCACGTGACCCGTCGCTGGACATGCCCGTCACCGCGCTCGTCATCGATGAGGTCCAGGTGCCATTGGAGGACCGCACACCTGTCGAAGTGCAGGGCAGGAAGATGACAGCGGGCGAGTACATCGGCGAGCTGCTTACGTGGCTGGCCAAGAAAGCACCCGCAGCGGGAGTCGTCCTGATCCTGGCCACTCAGCGCCCCGACTCGAAGACCATCCCGTCAGGTCTGCGGGCCGTGCTCGGCACGCGGTTCGCGCTGCGTGTGATGGACTGGCGAGACAGCAACATCGTGCTGGGGGAGCAGATGAACACCCGAGGCTACGACAGCAGCCGCCTGCTGCCGTCTCACAAGGGCGTCGGCATCCTGCGGCCGGACGGCGAGACCGACACCGGTGCGGACGCGGTCGCGGTGACCGTGCGGACGTACTACATGCCGGGCGACGACTGGCAGGAAATCTGTCACCGAGGCCGCGCGCTCCGGGAGAATGCCGGGACGCTCACTGGTCACGCAGCAGGTGAAGACACCACACTCAGCATCGACCATGCGGCCGTCGTGAAAGCCATCGGCGCGGGCAGCGATCCAGAACCGACGGCGGACCTCCCGGAACCTCTCGCCTCAGTGGTCGAGTACCTCGACACCCACGCGGACGACCGGGACTTCGTACCCACGGCCGAGCTTGTCGACGCGCTCGACGTCGAACCGAACGCATTCGGGCGGCAGATGAGCGACCTCGGCTGCTCGTCACAACGCAAGCGCGTCCCCACCGAGGACGGCGCAACACGGCAGGTACGCGGCTACCTCATCGCCGATATCCGCGCCGTAGTTGAGGAGTTGTGAGCCGTCACAAGCACTGGGCTCCCGTCACACACGCCGTGACAGGAGCCCAGTCGTCCCTACCTGCGAAAACGTCGTCGGTGACACCTGTGACGCCACCAGCGGAAGCCGTCACAACGACGTTCAGGAGGCCGTTTCGGCGGTGTTTCCGTGTCGTCGGCGGCTGTGCCGTCACATAACTCGGCCAGCGCGTCAGCCAGCGAGTCAAGCTGCAGAATCAGCTGAGCCATCCGCAGCTCGATCGTCGCAAGACGTCGCTCAATGTCATCCGAGTCGCTCATGCGCTGGCCTCTTCGTTGTCGAGCAACCGAGGCCGGGGAGCGTTACGCAGACACGCCACGCACGGCATCCCGGCCGGACGGTCGAGTAACTCAAGCTGCCCCGGCCCGAACGCCGCGCCACACAGAGCCGCCAACCGCTTCGGCTTCCCGCCGCGCGGCAACGCGAACACGTGACACACCCGCCGCGTCTCGCCCACCGTTCCCCGCAACGGACGGGCGAGCACCAACAACTCGTCCACGCCTAGCACTTCGTGCCGTGGTGTCCGGCGGACACGGACGCATCAAAGTTGCAGCCCGTGTCCGCCGGGGACGAGGTCCGGTCATTCCGCGTGGAGGACACCACGCCGGGGAAGGGAACAACCGGAGATCGGAAGCGTGCGAACGCACGCCAGAAGAGACTGTGACGCTGTGGCAGGGGTTCCGAGTCCTGGCGGGCCGCGAGAAACTCTCGGTTGAGCGCAAGCCGATCAACGCACGCCGCACAGGTCGCGTCCGGTGCGACCAGCATCGATCCGGGCCGTGCGACGTGCCCGCACACGGCACGAAACAGCCCTTGAGTGCGGCGCGGCCCGTGTGCGAACTCCTCGTCAGTGACCGCGTGCTCCAGCCCATCAGCCTCACACCGATGCCACACGACGTACAACGACAGGTTCGTAACCAAAGCTGATCCCCTCCCGAACCTCGAAAGCCGCTCACCAGCAGCAACGATCTGTGACAGACTGAAACCAGCGTGCAATCAGCGGTGACGTCAGCAGAACGACACGGACCCGACATGAGGCCGACATATGGGGACCACAGACCAGCCGGACACGACCAAGCCGAGGCACCCGCGCACTGTCCTGGACCACCAAATACGTGACGTGCGCAAAGAGACGTTGCAGGAGTTCGCCGAGTACGCCGAACGCTTCGCCCGCGACCACGGCGAACCCGGCACCCTCAGCCAGCGACACCTAGAACGTTTGGTGGCGGGCCAAGGACCGAACGGCAAGCCCCTGGGCAAGCCACGCCCGGCAACGGCCCGGCTACTGGAATGTATCTTCGGCATGCCGATAGACGTCCTGCTCTCGCCGTACATGCCGGACGATGACCGGGCCGAGCTGGACAACAGCGAACACGAATTCCGCGCCCGACTGCGAACCTCAGCACGGGTGGACGTCGGAGTGATCGATGTCCTGCGGCAACAGCTCAACCTCATCCGGCGGCTAGACCGTCAACTGGGAGCCCGGACAGTGCAGACCGAAGTAGCTGCGAAGGTGCAACAAACCACCGAGCTGATGCAGTACTCGACCATGCCGTACACACGCGCCGAACTTGCGGCCCTGCTGTCCGAACTCTGCACGCTTGCAGGCTGGCAAGCACTCGACCGCGCCCAAATGGCAACTGCGTGGCGATACTACGAACAAGCTAAGGCGGCTGCCAGTGAGTCTGGGGACAAGTCGTTCGAAGCCCACGCCATGGCAGAACAGGCCTTCGTACTGATCGACATAGGCGAGATCAGCAATGCAGTCGAACTACTGACGCATGTCCGCTCGAACGCCCAACGTCACGCGCCCCACATGCTCAAGGCGTGGCTGGCTGCCGCTTGCGGGGAGGCATACGCAGCGGAGAATCGTCGGGGTACGGCGCTCCGAGCGTTCGACGAAGCGGACGCCTTGCTACGTGCGCAGCAGCAGAAGGATTCGTGTCCCTACGTTGCCCTCGACCCAGTCCACCTTGCCCGATGGCGCGGGCATGCACTTGCTCGCCTCAGAGAGGCCGAGGCAGTCACCGTGCTGACAGACGCGCTCAGCCACCTCGACCCGAGTTTCGCCCGTGCCCAAGCAGCGCTCCGAATCGACCTTGTGATCGCCTTGTCGCACAACGAAATGCCAGAGGAGGCACGTAAGCAAGGCGAGCGTGCAATTGCTCTTGTCGCCGAGATTGGGTCTAGACGACAGCAGCGGAGGCTGTCGGGAGTGTAATAGGGTTCCTAGCCTTGTGATTGACCGGTTCATCGGCTCCTCGAACGGAATTATCACAATAGTCAATCGATAACTGAGTCAGGTAACCAGGTGCAGCCGGGGGTGGTCTTCGCCGTTCCACCCAGCACATAATCTAGGTTGGCCCACACGGCGGCTTCCGACGCGATGTACGAGGTGATACGACTACGTAGCGTCGAACTTGCGTTATGCCAAGGTGCGGGGGAGGGGATGTGGATGGTTGCGTCGGAGGAAGCGGCCGGAGGGGAGCCTGACCTCATCTTCAAGGGCATCCCAGAGCCGAACTCGCCCTCCCTGGTCCTGCTGGCACCTGTCATGCAGGGTGCACCCCTGCTAACTCCGAAGCAGTACCTGTACACCTACTCGGATGAGGAGTGGGAGAACTTCACCGTCGAGTGGGTACGCGCTCTCGGCCACCCATATGTGTTGGTAACGCGTATGGGAGGAGCCGGGGACCGAGGCGCGGACGTGGCCGCCTGCCTGACTCGGCAGGGCACGAACGGTGAGTGGCACTGCTATCAGTGCAAGCACTACGAGGATGCGCTCAGGCCAGCAGATGCCTGGCCAGAAATGGTGAAGATCTTCGCGGCGAAGGTGCTCGGCGTGTACGAATTGCCGACCCGCTACGTCTTCGTGGCACCGAAGATCGGCTCCTACCTGACTCGGTACTTGGCTAATCCGGCCACTCTGAAAGAGGAGTTCTTCAAAGCATGGCGCAAAGCAGACTCCAAGCTTGGCGCAGACTTGGATGCGGACAACCGTGCAGCGGTGGAAGCGCTCGCCCGAAACACTGACTTCTCTATGTTCGAGGCACGGGACATGGAGTGGATCCTTCAGCTGCACAGCAAGACGCCGCACCATGCCCGGCGCTTCCCGGAACCCCTCAAACCCCGGCCAGCCATCGAGCGCCCTCCGGCGGAGCAACGCGAGCATGAGGTGGTCTACGTCCAAAAACTCCTAGCCACTTACAACGAGAAGTACGGCCTGCAGCTGCAGACCCTCCAGGAGGCTCGCGACCATGCTAGAACGCAACAGCACTTCGCACGTCAGCGAGAAGCCTTCTACAGTGCTGAGTCGTTGCGAGTATTCGCCCGCGAGAGCGTTCCGTACGAGACGTTCGAGGCGGTTGAGTCCGATCTCTTCGAGACCGTGATTGAAGTCGAGGAGCGCGAGTACGGTCTCGGTTATGAGCGGTTGACTGCCGTTCTGGAGGCGGCCGCAAACCACCAGCCGAACCCTGCCAATATTCTCGCTCCAGTTATCACTGTCCGTGACCGCAAGGGTCTGTGCCATCATCTCGCCAACGACAACCGACTGAGCTGGTGCAAAGAGGAGTCACAGTGAATCCTCTTAACAGCCCGCTGGAAGTCGGTATCCGTGCTTTGGTCCTGTTGACAGAGACCTTCCCTCGGCGGCTCGACGTTGCGCAGCTCGTCTATCTTGACCACGCGATGCTCCACAGTGGAGACTTCGACAGCGGTCCGGCCAGTCTCCACCCAGACCTTCCCATCGGGCCTGGCGAAATTGGTATGCGCCGTCGGCTCATCGAACAGGGACTTATCGTGCTGATGCGAGCCGGCCTCGCCGACATGACCGCCACCGAGGCCGGGTTCCTCTACGGCGCAACCGAGGAAGCCGCCAGTTTTCTTGACGTCCTCGAAGCCCCCTACCTAGGCCAGCTCAAAGAACGCGCGGAGTGGCTGACCTCGTCGTACATTCATGAAGGAATGGACGTTCGCGACGGCATGAAACAGATCACCCAGAAGTGGGCCGACGATTTCCGTGCTGACGCCCCTAACCTTGGGGAGGACGAAGACCAGTGAGCTCTCTTACGCTGCTCCACCTAACTTTCGTCGGCCCCGGAAAACCGCCTGCCACGGTGGAATTTGGGCCGCACTTGACCGTCATCTACGGTGCCTCGGACACTGGTAAGTCCTTCATCGTCGAAGCCATCGACTACATGCTCGGTGCCAGTAGCCTCAAAAAAATCCAGGAAGCTGACGGATACACCCGAATCCTGCTTGGCCTTCGCTTGGCTGACGGCCGAACCGTTACCCTCTCACGTGCCTCCGACGGCAACAAGGTCGACGTTCACAGCGGAGACCTTCGCGCACTCACTAGCGCGGCCCCGGAGAAGACTCTCAACGTTAAACACAACAGCAAAAGTGAAAACAATCTGTCCCGATATCTGCTTAAACTCAT
Source organism: Saccharomonospora azurea NA-128 (assembly GCF_000231055.2). GTDB lineage: Bacteria > Actinomycetota > Actinomycetes > Mycobacteriales > Pseudonocardiaceae > Saccharomonospora > Saccharomonospora azurea. The sequence continues at coordinate 4,447,660 of NZ_CM001466.1, forward strand.
CAGAGCTGACGGTCGCAACCTCCTAAAGAACCAGCGTGGCGAACTGGTCTCTCTCAGCTTCCGTCATCTGGCCCACCTCTGTGTCATCAGCGAGACGCAGATGGCCGCGCCCCGCTCACCAGTTCTCACGAGCGGGCAGAAAACCAACCTCACCGCAGAGAAATCGGTCTTCAAGTATCTGCTGACCGGGGAAGATGAACCGGAGAGGCCAAAGGGTGCGAGCAATATCGAGAAGAAGGTCGGTAAAGGCAAGATTGATCTCCTCGACCAGCTCATCACCGACACACGAGACAGCCTCACTTTCAAGGTGAACGAAACTGAACTACGCGAACAACTCGTTCTTCTCGAAACTGCCTTGGCTAGCAAATCGGCGGCCATCGGAGAACTGATCACCGATCGGTCCGTCCTTCTGGAGCGGACACGCGCTCTGGAAGTACAGATTACCGACAATCGTGTCCGCGCTGGCGAAGTCCAGACACTCCTCGCCCGCTTTCTACTGCTGCGCCAGCAGTACGAGTCAGACCTCGCTCGTTTGCAGATGGTTGCTGAAGTCGGAAATCTCCTCGGATACTTCCGCAGTGGAACGTGCGTATTCTGCGGCGCCGCCCCCGAACACCAGAAGGCCGGCCATCACCTTCACGAGGCTACACAGCTCCAGGCCGCCGTCACTGCAGAGACCCGTAAGACTACCGAACTCCACACCGATCTACTCACCACCATCCAGGACTTGGAAGGCCAACTAAACAGCCTGGGCCACGCACACGCCGCTTTTCAGGCCCAGACAGAAGCGCTACGCCGCAGCCTGGCTGTCCTCGACGAACGCTTGACCCCGTTGAACGACGACAATCAGGAGCTTTTGGCCACCCGTTCACGGATTCAGACGGACCTCGCTGTCCACGCCCAGATCCGGCGACTCGAAGATCTGAAGACCAGCCTGTCGAGTACACCGGAAGATCGACCACCGGCTCGGCTAGAGGGCATCCCAGCCGCTAACCTTGTCGAGTTTGAGCGTATGCTCCAGGAAATGCTGCAGTCTTGGAAGGTGCCCGGCGATAACCGTGTCATCTATGACCAGAAAACAGCAGAGATCACCGTTGATGGCCGCTCTAGGAATAGTCGCGGCAAAGGAATGCGCTCGATCATCCACGCTGCTTTCTCCGCTACTCTCGCCCTGTACACTACCGCTCGAGACCTCCCGCACCCCGGTTTTGTCGTCCTGGACTCACCGGTGCTCACCTACCGCGAGCCGCACGAGGAAGACGTTCAGCTCACACATAACGTCGTCGAGCATTTTTATCGCGGTCTGCTCAACGGTTTTCCTACCCAGACCATCGTCGTGGAGAACGGCGACCCACCCAGGGATCTGGGCTCGTACGCCACGGTGTACGCCTTCAGCACCGAAAGGTCGAACCGTGCCGGGTTCTTCCCAGCATAGGCGGCGAACTGATGCACTCCCTCGACTGACACCACGGATGTATCGGCCGCGTGATCGGCCTGCATTCCAGGAGAGGCGCAAGCCTGCACATCCGTAATACAGAGGCGTAGCGCTCGGCCGCTGCGGAGGACGTGGCTTCATGAGCTCCAACTGCGCAGGAGAGCGAACTTGACATCGCCATCGTGGACCGCGCCATAACGCGACTCGACCGCATGGCTCGAACGGCGTAATCTCTGCGGCTTGTCCATGGTTTTGTCCATGAACTGGTCTCGGACAGTGCTTCTGATGCGATCGTTTGGCCAACCGTTGGGCGCTCCGCCTGCGGTTCCCTCTAACGGGTGATTTTGCGGCCTCATAATCCCTTGACCGCGGGTTCGAGTCCCGCCCGGCCCACCCGTCTGACCAGGCAAGACGGCATTCCCCCTTCGGATCCAAGATCGTATGTTCATGGGTGGATCGTTGCCGTGGTCCTGGCTGTAGTCGAACGCTGTCTGTCATGACTGGGGTAGAGCAGAGGAGCGACCGCCGAGGGAGGGGCAACATCCGCCGCCGCAGTGGCACGTTGTGGGTGCGGGTTCGAGTCCCGCCCGGCCCACGACCAGGCAAATCGAAAGGACTCGATCCCATACAGCGCTCGCAAAGCAAGGGGTCCAACGCCGCGAGCGACGTTGGCAGTTCGATGATTTACGAGAGTTTCTGCCTCACTGGCGACGTCATCATCTCAGGCTTGATGTGTCGGACCGAGCGTCCATTCCGGTGGGTCCAGTCCAGGCTAGGGCCACCGGCCGGTGCTGTGTGATCTTATGGTGGTCCATCCTTGAAACATCCGGTGATGTATGGAGTGGCGCGTTGTGGGACCGTTGGACGTAGGGGATCCGGCGAAGATCGGCCCGTATACCCTGCGCGGCCGGCTGGGCCGCGGGGGCATGGGGCAGGTCTACCTCGGCGTGAGTAAGACGGCCGACTGGGTCGCGGTGAAGGTAATCCGGGCGGGGCTCGCCGACGACGCTCACCTGCGGGCTCGCTTCAAGAGCGAGGTCGCAAACCTGCGGCGGGTCTATGGGGCGCGAGTGGCGCGGTTCGAGGGCGCCGACTTCGATGGTGATCAACCGTGGCTGGCTGTGGAGTACGTGCCGGGGCGGTCGTTGAAGGAGTTCGTCGAGGACGACGGGGTCTTGCCGACTGACCTGGCGGTGACACTGGGGCTGTTGTTGGCCGAGGGGCTCGGGAAGATCCATCAGGAAGGGCTGCTGCACCGCGACCTCAAGCCGCAGAACATCCTTCTGGGCCCGGACGGCCCGAAGGTCATCGACTTCGGGCTGGCGGTGCTGGTCGGACGGGATCACCAGCTGACCAAGACGGGCGAGGTGGTCGGCACGCCGGTGTACATGTCTCCGGAGCAGGCCGACGGCGAGTCGGATCTGACGGCGGCGACAGATGTGTATTCGCTGGCGGCGACGCTGGTGTACGCGGCGACCGGACGACTGCTGTACGGCTCGCTGACGGGTATGAAGCTCTTCGACGCGATCCGTGACCCCGCCACGCTGCCAAATCTCAGCGGGCTGCCGTCGGAGCTGGTGGCGCTGTTCGGGCAGATGCTGGCGCACGATCCCCAGGCGCGGCCGTCGTTGTCGGCGGTCGAGGAGACGCTGCTGAAGCTTGTGGAGAAGCCGGGCCGGACGGTCAAGGAGCTGCGTGACGCCTTGACACAGCGCACGGCCACTGAGCCGAGCCTGCCCAGTGAGCCGGGCGAGATCGACATCGAGGTGGCCGGGGAACCGAATCCGGAACCGACGCCCGAACCAGTGACGACTGAGCAGTCGGCCGCGATGGACTCCGAGAGCGCGGAACCTGAGCCGGTCGCGATCGACGTCGGGTGGCTGGTCGCAGAGGTCCGGGAGCAGTACGACCGCAAGCCTGTTCTGTGAGGCGAGGGAACACAGTGTCGGAGAAAGAAGTACAGGCGGACACGTTGGAGTCCCCCACACCGTATGCGCCGGGTGCGCGGATCTTCGCCCGGGATGAGGAGTGGCTCGTGCGCAGCGCGGTCCACACCGACCACGACGGTTATCTGATCAAGGCCGTCGGGGTGTCGGAACTGGTGCAGGACGAGCCGATCGCGCTGTTCGACAAGCTGGAACCGGTCGAGCTGGTGCAGCCTGAGGAGACTCGGCTGGTCCTCGATGACACGCCGAAGTTCCGACGCAGCCGCTTGTTCCTGGAATCGGTCCTGCGTCGCACGCCGTTGCCGCGTTCGGAGCGGGGGCTCGCGCTGGCGGACGGGTTCCTGCTCAACCCGCTGCCGTATCAGCAGCGTCCGGCGGAATTGGCCCTCAAGGGGATTCGGCCGCGGATCCTGATCGCTGACGTCGTCGGCCTGGGCAAGACCCTGGAGATCGGACTGATCCTGGCCGAGCTGATGCGTCGGGGCCGCGGTGAACGGATCCTCGTGGCAACACCGCAGCACGTGCTGGAGCAGTTCCAGCGGGAGATGTGGACCCGGTTCTCGATCCCGCTGGTGCGCCTGGACTCCCTGGGGATCGAGCGGATCCAGCGGGAGATCCCGGCCGGACGTAACCCGTTCACCCACTTCAAGCGGGTGATCGTCTCGATCGACACGCTCAAAGACTCCAGCCGCTACGGCCATCACCTGGAGAACACGCGCTGGGAGGCGGTGGTCATTGACGAGTCGCACAACCTCATCGGTGCCACTACCCAGCGCAACAAGCTCGCGCGGCTGCTGGCCTCACAGACCGACGCACTGCTGCTGGCCAGCGCGACCCCGCACAACGGTGACAAGCGCTCCTTCGCGGAGCTGATCCGTTTGCTGGATCCAGCGGCGATCGCGGACCCGAACAACTATGAGGCTTCCGACATCGAGCACCTCTACATCCGTCGGACGAAGGTCAGTCAGGAGGTGCAGAACCACCTCGCGGGCAAGTGGGCCGAGCGCGGCCCGTCGACGCCGATCCGGTGCGCGGCCACGAGCGCGGAGGAGAAGGTCTTCGCCGAGTTCGCCCAGACCTGGCTGCCGGGAGCCGACCGCGAGGGCGGTCCGGTGGTAGATCGCCAGAACCGCCTGTTCCCGTACACGCTGCTGAAGGCATTCCTGTCGTCGCATGTGGCGCTGAAAGAAACAGTGTCGAAACGGTTGGAGTCGCCGAAGTGCACTGATGAGCGCGAACGCCGAGCGCTCGCGACGTTGCTCGAGCTGGCTGCGAAGATCCGGGACGAGGACTCGGCGAAGCTGGCCGAGCTGATCACCCAGCTGCGGGAACGCGGCATCGGCCCGACGAGCACGACACGGATCGTGGTGTTCTCCGAGCGCATCGCCACGCTGAAATGGCTCGAACGGGTCGTCCCCGAGAAGCTGGGGCTCAAGCCCGACGCGGTGCGGATCCTGCACGGCGGTCTGCCCGACCAGAAGCAGCAGAAGATTGTCGAGGAGTTCGAGCTGGCCGGAAGCCCGGTCCGGCTGTTGCTGACCGGCGACGTGGCCTCCGAGGGCGTCAACCTGCACCGCGCGTGTCACCAGATGATCCACTACGACCTGCCGTGGAGCCTGATCCGCATCGAACAGCGCAACGGCCGTATCGACCGCTACGGTCAGAAGCAGAATCCGCAGTTCGCGGCCCTGATTCTCACATCGTCCACGACCGGCGCGAAGGACGACACCACCGTCGCCGAGAAACTTCTGGAGCGAGAGGCCGAAGTGCACCGCAGTCTGGGCAGCGCTGAGGCGGTAACAGGGGAGTACCTGGCGGACCGCGAGGAACGGCGGCTGATGGAGGACCTGCTCAAAGGCAAGTCGGTCGAGGAAGCGGTGGAGCCGGCCGAGGAACGCGACGTGCTCGCGGACCTGCTCGCCGATGTCGGCACGCTCGGCGACGGACCGGATCCGCAGCGTGTGCGGGTGCCGAGCTTGTTCGGGTCCACGTCGGACTTCGTCGGCGAGGCGCTTCAGGAGCTCTACCGGGACCCGGAGACCGAGCTTGACCTGGCACGCGAGGATGGCATGCTCGCGTTCAACGCGCCACCGGATCTGGAGCAGCGGTTGTCGGACCTGCCCGCCTCGTATCTGGCGGCCCAGAGGGTCGACGGCACGGTGCGCCTCAAGCTCACCTTCGACCGCGACCTGGCGCAGCGCAAACTCGACGAGACCCTGCAGAAGAAGCAGACGAGCTGGCCGGATCTGTCGTATGTTAGCGAGATCCACCCGTTGCTCGACTGGCTCGCCGATAAGACGCTGGTGCGGTTAGGCCGAAAGGATGCTCCGGTCGTCCTCGCGAACGTCGACGAGCCGGTGTTCCTCGTCCAGGGCGTCTACTGCAACCAGCTCGGCCAGCCGACCGTCGTGGAATGGATGGCGGTTCGCGGCCTCCCCGGTAGCCCGGTGATCGAACCTCTCGATCAGGCCCTGCGCAAGGCCGAGGTGAAGCCGGACATGGCCAACCCGAAGGCCGATGTCGACATCGCGGCGCTGGAGAAGCTCGTGCCCGAGGCGATCGCCGCCGCTCGCGCGCACCTGGAGCAGCGCCGCGCGGACTACGACGAGTCTATTGTGGAGCCGCTGCGGGCGTATCGGGAGCGGGTAGATGAGTGGGAGCAGCTCGCGCTGGAAATCTCGACGTCGCGGTCGAACAAGGTGCGGGACGCCGCCGCCACGCAGCGGCAGTTGATCGCGGAGCTGGAGACGACGGGCCAGCCGCTGCTGCGGCTGCTGGCGGTTGTGGAGCGTGCCCAGTGAGCTACGAGTCCCTGACCAACCGAGGCGAATACCTGCCCGCCCACTACCTCGCCGAGGTCTTTCCCGGCGCGTTGAGGGGTAAGGACGGGCTGCTGGCCCGCTGGCGCGACGCCGCTGAAGCCGCCCACGTTGCCGCCCGCCAGGCCACCGGTGACGAGAAGGCACGTGCCGAACGCGCCACACCCCGCGCCGGACTGGCCGAGCTGCGCCAGATCTACCTCAAGGCCAAGGAACGCTTTAAGGAGCTCGACGACAACGCCGACCGGCACGACGCGCTCCGCGACCTGCACCAGAAGGTCCTGCTGGCGCTGGGTTTCGCCCCGCAGCCGGGCGAAGCCACCGTGACCACGGCGGCCGGCGCGCACCAGGTGGTCGTCGCGCACGCCGACGACCGGGTCGTGGTCGTGGACTGCGAGTGGGCCGACGACGCCGACGCCGCCAGCGACCCCGACGGCGCCGGACGGCTGCTCACCCCGGTCGAGCTGGACAACCGCGAGCGCATCACCAGCGGTGTCAAGCTCGCAACCCACCTGTTCACCAGTGAAAAGCCACCGCTGTATGTGCTGCTGGCCGGTGGCGGCATGCTGACACTCGCCGACCGGCGCAGCTGGGGCGAGGGCCGCTATCTCGCGGTCAACCTGGATCTCGCGCTCGCCCGCAACGACACCAGGACCGCGGGCGAGCTTGACGCGATCGCGGCCCTGTTTGGAGCCGACTCACTCTACGAACCCCCGGAAGGCGGCGACGACCAGCTCACCAAGTTTCTCTCCGCGGGCCGTCAGCACGCGGTCGGTGTCTCTAAGGAACTCCGCGAGGGCCTGCGGGACTCGGTCGAGCTCATCGCCAACGAGGTCCTCGCACGCCTCAGCGAGGCCGGGGTGAGCCTGGAACAGATCGCTCCACCGAAGGAACTCGGCCGCCAATTCACCCGCGAAGCTCTGCGCTACCTCTACCGCATCTTGTTCCTGCTGTATGCCGAAGCCCGTCCTGAACTCGGTGTACTGCCGGTTGACCACCCTGAATACACCGAGGGCTACAGCCTTGCCCGTCTCGGGGAGCTGGCCAGCCGCCCGATGGTCGGCGAACGCGCCCGCACCGGCTTCCACCTCTACGACTCCCTCGAGCTGCTGTTCCGCATGGTCAACGACGGTCATCGGCCCCGAGGCGGCGAGACGATCGACGATAGGGCCAGCGAGAGCGAGGGCATCCGGTTCGAGCCGCTGCGGTCGGACCTGTTCCTGCCGGACGCGATCACGCTCATCGGTCGTGACCGCGTCGTGCACCCCGACGACGACCCCGATGACCCGAACGCCCGGCACATCGACACGCGGCTGCGCAACGAGACGCTGCGCGAGGTGCTGCGGCTGCTCATGCTCACCCGAGGCAAGAAGAAGGAACGTGGCGGTTTCATCTCCTACGCCCAGCTCGGTATCAACCAGCTCGGCGCGGTCTACGAAGGATTGATGTCCTACACCGGGTTCATCGCCACCGAGGAGCTCTACGAGGTCGCCAAGGGCGGTGATCCGGACAAGGGCAGCTGGATGATCCCGGCCTCCAAGGCCGATGACTATGCCGACGAGGTCTTCGTCCGGGCGAAGGACGAGAACGGCAAACGCACCGGCGAACGCCACCGCTTCCCGAAGGGTTCGTTCGTCTACCGCCTCGCCGGCCGCGACCGCCAGACCAGCGCCTCCTACTACACCCCGCAGTCGCTGACCTCGGTCACCGTCGAACTCGCGCTGAAGTACCGCCTGGACCAGGACGGCACTACCACCCCGGCCCGGGAGTTGCTGGACTGGATGATCTGCGAACCAGCGCTGGGCTCGGGCGCGTTCCTCAACGAGGCCATCGACCAGATCGCCGCCGAGTACCTCCGCCGTCGTCAGCGCGAGCTTGGTGTCAACCTCGACCCGGAGCGGTATCTGCTGGAGAAGCAGAAGGTCAAGGCCTACATCGCCCTGCACAACTCCTACGGCGTCGACCTCAACCGCACCGCCGTCGAACTCGCCGAGGTGTCGCTGTGGCTCAACGTCATGCACCCCGGCCTGCAAGCCCCATGGTTCGGCCTGCACCTGCGACGCGGCAACTCCCTGATCGGCGCGAACCGCCGCTATTACCTGCCGAAACACCTGAATAAGAAACAGTGGCTGGCCACCACGCCGATCGACTGCCCGCTGAACGGCGGCGAGTTCCCGGATGGCGCGATCCACCACTTCCTGCTGCCCGCGAGTGGATGGGGCGCGGTCGCGGGCGAGAAGGAGGCCCGCAACCTTGCACCGAAGGCTGCGAAGGCCTTGAGTAAGTGGCGCACCACGATCAAGACCGCACCGAAGGGCGACAAGTCGAAAGGACAGGTCAAACGACTGCGGGCGCTCGCGAAGCGCGTCGAATTCCTGTGGGATCTGGTGCGGCAGCGCTTGGAGATCTCCGAACGCGAGATCCGCCGCGATATCGGGGTATGGGAGGCCGCCGACCTGCCGCCGGTCACCGAGGCAGTGTCGCGCGAGAAAATCCTCGCTGACCTCGAATACCAGGGCACCCCGTACTGGCGGCTCAAGACGCTCATGGACGTCTGGTGTGCCCTGTGGTTCTGGCCCCTCGACAAGGTCGGACTCCTCGACGGCACCGACCCGCAGTACGGCGAGGTCGCGACTGTTGAGACCGTCGAAGCTGAAGCAGACGAACCGGAAGCTGAGCCCGCGCCCGAAGGACTGTTCGGCGTGGCCGAACTCGGTGTCGCCGAACAGCTTTCGATGCCGCAGGTGTCTCGCAAGAAACCGAAGTCCAGCACACGCAAGGCCACGGCGATCGAGCGGCTCGCGAGAAAAATCCCGCTGACCACCCTGGACGACTGGCTCGACTTCGCCGAATCACTCCTCGGCCGCCTCGACGTCACCGACGAGAACAGCCTCTTCAACGTCTCCTTCGATGACCTCGACACCCTGGAACAGTTCGAAGACGAACTTCCCGCCGTCATGTCCATGGACCAGCCCCACCGGCTGGCAGAACGGTTCCCGTGGCTCGACGTCGCCACCGAAGTCGCCGAAGACCAGGGCTTCTTCCACTGGGAACTCACGTTCGCGCAGGTCTTCGCGCGGGGCGGCTTCGACCTGCAGATCGGAAATCCGCCCTGGGTGCGGCCGACCTGGGACGAGAGCTCGGTATTGGCGGAGTTCGACCCGTGGTTCGAACTTGCCGAAAAGCCTTCTGTCGAGGATTGGAATGCGCGCAAGGACAAGCTGATCGATACGACAGCCGTGCGCGCGGACGTTCTCTCGGAGCTGGCGGCGACCGTCGGGATGGTGGAGGTTCTGTCATTGAGCTCGACGTATCCGCTGCTCGTCGGCACACAGCCTGACCTTTATCGCGCATTCATGTGCCGAAGCTGGGCAAGTCTCCGGGGGCAGGGAACAACAGGGCTCATACATCCGGACAGCCATTTCGACGGTGTCAGGGAAGGACGGTTGCGGGAAGCCGCGTATCGGCATCTGCGGGTACATGGCCTGTTCGTGAATGTCTCGAACTGGGCTTTCGATGATCTCAGCAGGCGACAGCAGTTCGGGGTCCACATCTACGGTCATCCGTACGAACCTGACAGAATCAACTTCAAGCATCTCAGTCAACTTCACGGCGCACGGGTGCTGCCGGGCTCGCTGATACATGACGGAACGGGTGAGTATCCGGCTCAGAAAGTCAAAGGTGAGTGGGATGTGCGCCCGCACCGGGCGCGGATCATCGAGGTGACTCGGGAAAAGCTCGACCAGTGGCGACAGTTGAGCGGGAATTTGGATTCTCCGGCCGAACGGACATCGTTGCTCTACCCAATCACCGTGTACGAGGAAGCAGCTATTTCTGCGTTGTCTCAGCCGCGTATTCGTCTCGGCGATCTCGCACCCAGAATTTCAAGCGGCTACCACGAAGCCGGCGCGAAGAAGGCCGGGTTGATCAGATGGAAGTCGTCGCGGCCGGACTCATGGGATGGCGTTGTCTTGCAGGGGCCTCACTTCGGGATCTCCACTCCGTTTGCGAAGCAGCCAGACGAGACGGTCAAGTCGAATAACGACTGGTCGCCGTGGGATCTCACGACGCTTCCGGAGGATGCACTGCCGAGGACGAACTACACGCCGACCGACAACCGGGACCAGTTCATCGCCGCGCAGGACAGGTGGATCGACCACGAGCGTCTTTACAGTGCAGAGCATGTGGAGGAAACCTGCGACGAGCAAGAGTTGATCGACCGGCCGTACTCGGAGTTCTACCGACTCGCTTGGCGGCGACGTATCGACCCGAAAGGTTCCGAGCGCAGCCTCTTCGCGTCCCTCGTTCCGCCTGGTGCGACGCATATTGACGCGGTGCACTCCCTGGCGTTGCGCGAGAACGTGGACACCGTACTCACCGCTGGCTTCTGGAGCTCTTTGCCGCTCGACTATCTGCTCCGCATCACGGGGAGGGCGGATCTGCGAGTGGCCGAAGCCCAAAGGATGCCCGCAGCCGAGTCGGGGCATCCGTTGGCTCCGGAACTCGTCCTACGCATCCTCCGCCTCAACTGTCTGACTCGCGCCTACGAACCGCTGTGGTCGGAGCTGTTCGATCCGCTGTGGGCGGAACATCGCTGGGCGGTCGACTGGCCAGGCCTTCCGGCGCTTGGCAACGTGTCGCGCGACTGGACCTGGCACACGCCGCTGCGCAGCGAGTACGCCCGCCGTGCGGCGCTGGTCGAGATCGATGCTCTGGTGGCGGTCTGGCTCGGCATGGGGATTGAGGAGCTGCTCGCGATCTACAAGTCCCGCTACCCGATCCTTGCGGACCGCGAAGCAGAAATGTACTTCGACAAGACCGGTCGTCGGGTTGCCGCCGACTCGTACGCGTTCGGCTACGGCCAGACGAAGGACGATTGGTTGGCCTACCAGGAGCACCTGAAAGATCCGGAGAACGTGCCGCCGCCGCAGGGCTACGAAGGTTTGCTGTACACGGTGGACCGTGAAGCCGAGATGCGGCAGGCCCACGCCGTGTTCAGCGCGCAACTCGCGGCGGCGAATCAGAAGGCGGAGACCCTGTCATGAGGCCGACGCTGGCGACCGAGGGGCTGCGCAAGAACATCACGCAATACCTGGCGACGTCGTTCGGGCTGACCGATGACGGGGCGAGCGACGCGCTGGTGCAGTTCCTGAACCATCCGGAACAGGGCATCTTCCGGGGCCCGTATCTGCGGATCCGCACCCCGTTCCGTACGGCCGGTGACGGGTGGCGCGATCATCTGGACTGGGTTCCGCCCGGTCCGGGTGGCGGCGAATTCACGCCGTACGAGCATCAGGCGAAGGCGTTCGAGCGGCTGTCCACGCGCAATTCTCCGGCTGAGCCGACCCTGGTGACGACAGGGACGGGCTCGGGCAAGACGGAGTCCTTCCTGGTGCCGATCCTGGACCACTGTCGCCGCGAGAAGGCGCGCGGTGTGTCCGGGGTCAAGGCGGTGCTGCTGTATCCGATGAACGCCCTGGCCACCGACCAGACGAACCGGATCGACGAGCTGCTCGCCGGACCGGGGATGGAGCAGGTAACGGCGGGGCTGTTCATCGGTGACGTCGCGGCGGTGAACTACCAGCGGGTGCTGAATAAGCGCTCTGAGATCCGGGCCACGCGGCCGGACATTCTCATCACCAACTACAAGATGCTGGACCTGTTGCTGCAGCGTGCCGACGACCAGCCGTTGTGGCAGGACTCGGCGCTGTCCTATGTGGTGCTCGACGAGTTCCACACCTACGACGGCGCGCAGGGCACCGACGTCGCGATGCTCCTGCGGCGACTCGCGGCGGCCACCGGCAACACGCAGCCGAATCGTTCGCTCGGGTCGATCTGTCCGGTGGCGACGTCGGCGACGCTCGGTGCCGGTGGCGGCGCGTCCGGCAGTGAGGAGCTGCGGAAGGTCGCGGGCCAGGTGTTCGGGACGGTCTTCGACGAGGACTCGGTGGTCGGGGAGTCCCGTAAGACCGTCGAGGAAACTCTCGGGGACCGGGACTTCACGCTGCCGCTGCCCGATCCGGATGCTCTCGCGGCACTGCCGGATCCGGCGCGGGATCCGTCATTGATGGCCGAGCTCGCGTGCCTGCTCACCGACTCCGGCGACCTTGACCCGGCCGTGCTCGGGCGGAAGCTTCGCGCGCACAGCCTCACGGCGGCCGTGCTGGCGATCCTCGGGGGCGAGCCGAAGCCGTATCCGGAGATCCTCGAACTGCTCCCGCGTCAGGGCGCGTACGCATGGGGCGAGGCGCTGCGGACGCGGCCCGAGGTGGCGTCGACGGCGTTGGCGCGGTTCGTGGCGCTGCTGTCGGTCGCGCGCGACCCGGAGGCGCCGAGTCGCCCGTTGTTGGGAATCGAGTCGCATCTGTGGGTGCGTGCGGTGTCGCGGCTGCTGCGCGCGGTCGACCGGACGCCGGCGTTCTGGTGGGACGGCGAACCAGTGCGGGAGCCGGATCTCGATGAACAGGAGAACGAGGAGACGTCCGGACTGGCGGATCGGCGGCACCGGCTGCTGCCCGCGGTGTACTGCCGCCACTGTGGACGGTCCGGGTGGGCGGCGATCTCGCCGGAGCGCGATCCGGAAGAGCTCGTGTGTGAGCCGGACAAGATCTACCGCGCCGGTCTCGGGCGGGACAAGCGACGGGTGCGAAACCTGATCCTCGCCACCGACAGCGAACGGCACCGACGAGATCCGGCGCTGGTGATGCTCGACCCGATGGGTGCGCGGGTGCGGCCGTTCGACCCGATCCGCGACGGCGCCGACGCGGGTGACGAGTTCGCGGTGCTGTGGGACGACTCGGTCGCGGCGGCCGAGAAGGACCGGTGTCCGGCGTGCGGGATGGACAACGGTATTCGGTATCTCGGTGCCGGTCTGCCAACCTTGGCGTCGGTGGTGGTCACCGAGCTGTTCACCGGAGGGGAACTGAGCGGTTCGGCACGCAAGACTCTGATGTTCAGTGACTCGGTACAGGACGCCGCGCATCGGGCCGGGTTCGTGTCCTCTCGCTCCTACGGGTTCTCGCTGCGGTCGCTGCTGCTGGACCAGACGGTGTCGGGAGAGTCGGTGCGGCTGCACGACCTCATCGCCGACGTCACCGGCGCGGCGGCGGACCCGCAGGTGCTCTCGGCGGTCGTGCCGCCCGATCTGCACACGCATCCCGAGGTCGACGCGCTGCTGGCCGGGGAGCATTCCGGGAGCCGCGAGACCTGGAAACTCATCGCGCAGCGGCTCGCGTTCGCCGTGATCATGGAATTCGGACTGCGGTCCCGGCAGGGTCGCACTCTGGAACTCAGCGGGGCGATGGCGGCCGAAGTCGCGCTCGACGAGCCGGACGCCGCGCTCGCGCTGGTGCGGGAAGCGGTGCGCGACGCCGGGCTGCTGGATCCGGACGTGCTCTCCGACGCGCGGTTGCTCGCGTTCGTACGGGGGCTGCTGGAGCGGATGCGGTTGCGCGGCGCGATCTGGCATCCGTGGCTGGATGCGTATCTGCGGGAGGCCGGCCGGCGTTACCTGGTGTGGGGCGGTCGGCCGCGCGGGATGCCCGCGTTCCCCGAAGGGGTGGCGGCGCCGTCATTCGTACTCTCGGCACACAAGGACCGCAGCGAGTTCGACGTGCTGCCCACGCGCGGCGGCTGGTATCAGGACTGGACGAGCCGCTGCCTGGATCTGCCGCCGTCGGTGGCCGGGAACCTGCTGTCGCGGATCCTGCCGGAGTTCGCTTCGGCCGGGATTGTCGCCAGCCGCACCACGGCCGACGCCTCGACACGTGTGTTCGGGCTGCGGCCCGGGCATATCACCGCGCTGCGGCTTCCGGCCGACACCGAGACGGCCGGGGTGCGGTGCGGGTCGTGTTCATGGCAGCAGACCGTGCCGCCCGAACGCGTTCCGGACTGGGTTGGGCAGCCGTGCCTGCGGTATCGGTGCACCGGGATACTGCGGGAAGTGCGGTATTCGACCGACGACTACTACCGCGCGCTGTATTCCGACGGCGGGGTGTATCGGGTCGTCACCGCCGAGCACACCGGGCTTCTGACGCGGGCGCAGCGGGAGCAGACCGAAGCGGCGTTCCGCCGCAAGAAGCCCCGCTACAACGACCCGAACGTGCTCTCGGCGACACCGACCCTGGAGATGGGTATCGACATCGGCGACCTCTCCGCCGTCGTGCTCGCCTCCCTGCCGCCCGGGCCCGCGAACTACGTACAGCGAGCCGGCCGTGCGGGGCGCAAGACCGGCAACGCCCTGGTCGTCACCCTCGCGGACCGCCGAGAACGGGATCGTTACTACTTGTCCGAGCCGCGGGAGGTGATCGCGGGGGAGATCCTGCCACCGGGCTGTCACCTCTCGGCGATCGAGATCCTGCGCCGCCAGTACGTCGCGCACCTCGTCGACCGGGCCGCGAAGCGGGAACTCCCGGGTGTTGCACCGATGCCGCGTCTCGCGTCAGTCCTGTTCGGACCGTCCGGGTGGTTGGCGGATCTCGTCGCGGCCGGACAACGCGACGGGGCCGCGATCGTAGAGGAGTTCCTCGCGCTCTTCGGCGACGAGGTCAGCGCATCGTCCGCCGAGGCGCTGCGTGCGTTCGCCCTCGGCGGTCTGGAGGACGCCAAGAAGCGGATCGAGGACCAGTGGAACGAGCGGCTCGCCGACCTACGGTATCGCCTCCGCGCGATCGAGGAGGCACGAGGCAAGCTGGTCACCTCGGACCCCGACCAGGAACGCGAGTGGAAATCCCTGGGTTCCGAGCTTCGAGCCGTGCGCAGACGGCTCGGCGAATACGGCCGCACCCCCGCGCACGGGGTGCTGGTGGAATACGGGCTGCTGCCCAACTACGCGCTCACCGACGCGCGCACCACGCTCGAAGCGACGTTGACCTGGGACGAGACCGACGAGAACGGGGACCGGACGTACCACAGCGAGGTCCGTGAATACGACCGGCCCGCGCGGCAGGCGGTCGTCGAGCTCGCGCCGGGGCAGAGCTACTACGTGCGGGGATATCAGCATCGGGTGTCGGGACTGGACGTCGGGCGTCCCGAGCGGCCCGCCTGGGAGACGTGGCGGATCTGTCCGGCGTGTGGGTACGTCGTGGCCGAGGACGCCGAGCAGGACACTCGTCCGTGCGCTCGGTGTCAGGATGCGTCGATCGCCGACGCCGGGAACGTGCATAAGGTGCTTCGGCCTGCGAAGGTCACCGCGGTCGACAAGCGTGCCGACGCGCAGATCTCCGATGCCTCCGACGAACGCGAGCGTCGCACCTACAGCGTCGTGCCCACTGCCGACTTCCCGCCGGCGCTCATCGACGCCTCGTGGCGGCACACGACGAAGACGTTCGGCGTGGACTTCAGTCGCCGGGCGGTGATCCGGCACTTCAACCTCGGTCTCGCGAGGTTCGACCGGCCCGCTGCCGACACCTTCGCCGGACGTCAGGTCCGGCTCAACCCCTTCTACGCCTGCCAGGCGTGTGGCGGTACGACGAAGGACGGGCCGCCGGTCACCATCTCCACGCTGGGGGTCGCGCAGTCGAGCAACGGTCGTCAGCCGGGCACGGAGCATCACCGCAACTGGTGTCCGTATCGGCGGCTGCCGGACAAGGCCGGGCACGTGGACCTGCTGCTCGCCCACGAGCTCACGACCGAGGCGCTGCGGATCCTCGTGCCCGCGGTGACAGCCGGAGTGACCGAGCGGCTGGTGTCGTTCAAGGCCGCGCTGCGTCTCGGGATCGCCCATACCTACGGCGGCGACCCCGACCATCTCGACATCGTCCCGGCCGTCATGCCCGACCATGGCGAGGGACACGTGCGGCACTTCCTCGTGCTCTACGACACCCAGCCCGGCGGCACCGGCTATCTGCACCGGCTGTCGGATCCCGCAGAGTTCCGCGACATCCTCTCGCACGCACGGCTGGCGATCCGATCCTGCCGCTGCCAGTGGGAAGGCAAACTCGCCTGCCACCGGTGCCTGCTGCGCTACGCCGCCGACGACGAGTTCACCGTGATCAACCGGGCTGAGGCTCTGGAGCTGCTCGGCGCGCTACTGGAGACCTGGGAAGTCGAGCACGGCGCCCGGGCCGACGAGATCTCCCTGACCGATCAGGTCGAGAGCGAACTCGAAGCACGATTCCTGGCGGTGCTGCAGGAATGGAGCGACCGCCCGGACACGCCCGGCCGATTGACGCGGCAGACCGACCGGGACGGCGCGCGCTTCGCGGACCTGAAGTTCACGACCCCGGATAAGCAGGTCGTGCACTGGCAGATGAAACTCCAGAACGCCCTGCACCTCACGCGCCCCGACGTGCTGTTCACACGCATGGACGCCCTTGGGCGCCAGGTGGCGGTCTATCTCGACGGCTACCGCTACCACGCGGCGCCGACGATCAACCGGCTCGCCGACGACGCCGATAAACGGGCACGGCTGCGCGCGCACGACATCGACGTCTTCGCCATCACCTGGGACGACGTCGAACGTTGGCGCGGCAACCCGGTCGGGCGGGATCCCGTGTGGCCGCCGTATCGAGGCAACGCCCAGGACGCCGCCCGCGACCTCTACCAGAAGAGGTCCGGACGCGAACCCGGCGAACTCTCCGGGGCGGTGTGGGCCAACCCGATCGACACGCTGCTGGCCTATCTCGCCGAACCGGATCCGGAACTGTGGCAGCGGCGAGCCGAAGGCGCACTCGGGGGCCTGCTGCGGCAGGCCAAGGGCACCAAGACACAGACGAATTCGGCTGGCGTGCCGGACCGGATCCACGCCGCGTTGGCCGGAGACCCGCTGCCCGACTCGGTGCCGGGCGGGAAGATCGTGATCGTGCGGGCACCCGACGACAACAACTGCCCGGTGACGCTGCTGATCGACGCTCGATTGGGACAGCAGGTGTTCACCGCCGCGGTCGCCGTCGATGACCGGACCGCGACCATCACTGTCGACGAGGACGCACATCGCCGCCGGTGGATGGCATGGCTGTACTGGGCCAACCTCATCCAGTTCCTCCCGCACGGCGGGGGAGACGCCGCGCAGATCGCCGTCAGCGCCCTGGCGCAGTTTGACCCGTCGCTGCTGGCGGTGTCCGAGGGAACCGGCCTGCGACCGATGCTGCGGGACCTGCCCATCGACGACGAGACCTCGCGCTGGATCAGCCTCGACGCCGCGGTCACCCCGCCGTCGGCGACGCTGGACGCGGAGTGGAAGAGGACCTTCGAACTCGCCGACCCGGAGGAATCCGGACTGGAGACACTGCTGCGCGAGCTGGTCGCCTGCGCCGTGCCGGTCCCGGAGGTCGGCTTCGAACTCGGCGACCAGGGATGGCAGGCCGAGCTCGCCTGGCCGGAGAAACGAGTCGGCGTCGTGCTGTCCGCGACACGCGACGATCATGAAGCCGTCGAACGCGACGCCGCGTTCGCACAAGCCGGATGGCGCGTCGCCACCGCGAAGGATTGGGACATCGAGAAATTGATCGAGCAGCTCGGGCAGGGTGTGTGATGACCGTGGACAGTGGAGCAACGCTGCGCATCCTGGAGCGTGCGGACAAGGAGATCCTCAAGCTCTCGCGCGCGGACAAGGGGGCGGTCTACGAGTTCCAGCACAAGTTCCGGCGCAACCCGAACCACCCCGGGCTGCACCTCAAGCAGCTCAAGGGCGACACTCGGCTGTGGTCGGCCCGCGTCACGCAGGACTACCGGGCGCTGCTGCTCAGCATCCAGGACCAGGACTTCCTGCTCGTCTCGGTGCGGCACCGCAAGAATGCCTACGACGACCTCGAGCGCTACACCTACCGCATCAACGGTGTCACCGGCGGCATCGAGGTCATCGACCTCGCCGCCATCGGCGACAGCATCCTCGGACGGGTCGCCGGCGACGGGGCCGAACCCGAACAGGCCGCGGACGCCGCACCGCCACTGTTCGCCCACGTCACCGACGAACAGTTCGAAGAACTCGGTGTCGCGCCAGCACTGTTCCCGGCGATCGCGAAGGTCACCACCGAGGAGGAACTGCTCGAACTGGCGGACTGCGTCCCGCAGTTGACCGCCGACGTCCTGCTCGCGCTGTACGACGGCAAGACCTTCGACGAGGTCATGGAGCAGATCACCGCTCCGGTCGCGGTGGGAAATCCGGTCGACACCGAGGACTACGCGGCTGCGGTCGTCCGCCCGGCCACGCAGGTCACCACCGACGACGCCGCGCTGCAAGCCGTGCTGGCCGAGTCTTTCGCGCGCTGGCAGGTCTATCTCCACCCCACACAGCGCACGCTCGTCGAAAAGAACTACAACGGCCCCGCCCGGGTCAGCGGCGGCCCGGGAACCGGCAAGACGATCGTCGCGCTGCATCGCGTCAAACACCTCGCCGAACAGCTTCCCGAGGGCAGAGACAAGCCGATCCTGCTCACCACCTTCAACCGCAACCTCGCCGCCGACCTCCGCACCAGGCTGCTGGCGCTCGGCGGCGAACAGCTCGCGCGACGGGTGGACATTGTCAACATCGACAAACTCGCCAGCCGAGTCGTCGCGGAAGGAAACGACGACACCAAGCGCCGCATCGTCGGTAACGACCGCGCGCTGGAGGAATGGCGGTCGCTGCTGCTGGAACTCGACGACCAGCGCTTCCCGCCGGAATTCCTCGCCGCAGAGTGGGCGCAGGTGATCCTCGGGCAGGCACTGACCTCACGCACTGAGTACTTCCGTGCACGCCGCACCGGACGCGGACGCTCCCTCAAACGCGACGAACGCGACCACATCTGGCAGCTCGTCGAGCGATTCACCCAGCGTCTCGACGAACAGGGCATGTGGACAATGCGGCAGGTCGCCGCCGCGGCGGCCCGCCGCGAACTCGACCGCGCCGCTCGCGTCGAACACGCCGCCGCGAACGGAGAGAACTCCCTGTCCACACCCGAGTACCGCTACCGTCACATCGTCGTCGACGAAGCCCAGGACCTCTCGGCCGCGCACTGGACGATGCTGCGCGCGATGGTGGCCAAGGGCCCCAACGATATCTTCATCACCGGTGACCCGCACCAGCGCCTCTACGACAACTACGTCACCCTGTCCAGCCTCGGCATCAACATCCGCGGCCGCTCGGCCAAACTGACGCTGAGCTACCGGACCACGCGGCAGATCCTGCGCTGGTCGATGGGCATGCTCACCGGCGAGACCTACGACGACCTCGACGGCGGCGAAGACGACCTCACCGGCTACCGCTCCTTGCTCAACGGCCGCGACCCGGTGGCCCACGGGCTGTCGACATGGGCTGAGGAACGACGGTGGGTCGCCCAGCAGATCAAACAGTGGCAGGATGACGACGCTGGCAGCATCGCGATCGCCGTGCCAACCCGCCAGATGGCCGACGAGATGATCCGCGACCTCACCGACGCGGGCATCGACGCCGTCCAGGTCGGACCGGACGGCCCGGCTCGGGGCGACGGTTTTCACGTCGGCACCATGCACCGTTTCAAGGGCCTGGAGTACCAGCGGATGATCCTCTCCGGCGTCGCCGACGGAATCCTGCCACGCCAAGCCATCCGCCACTTCCAGGATAGCGATCCCAAGCGCTACCAACAGGAAAGAGCCCGCGAACGCTCCCTGTTGTTCGTCGCCGCGACCCGAGCACGCGACGAGCTCGTGGTGACCTGGCACGGGAAGGCGAGTGAGTTCCTAAACCAGGAAGGCGATTGACCATTCAGTTGGACGGTTCGTCTCGTTTGAGTGGATCTTTTCTGGGTCTCCAGCGAGTCACTCCCGTGGAGCGCACGTACCGTTCGCTGATGTTCGTCGCCGCGCTGTGTGTGCGAGGTCCTGGGCGTCGTGTGGCACGAAAACGGAGTTGGAACCTGCCGGTGTAGGGAACGTTGGCGTCTGTAACCTTCACCGTTTTCGCGCCTTTTGAAGACTCAGTCACTTCTCTGGTGTCACGTCGTGCCCTCGGGCGATCACGAGCTCCGGTTGCTGGAGTGCGTCCAGGTTTGCGTGGGGTGCCGTCGGCGATGGGGATGTCGGCGCCGAAGCCGGGCGTGAATCTTCCGGTAGTGTTCGCTAGCCCGACTGTATGTGCTCTCATAATCGTTGCTGTCGCGCGTTGTTGAGCCAGTCTTGAAGGTTGTGCCACAGGTAGACCGCCTGTGGCGGCCATCTGTCCATGGATTTGTCCATGAACCGGTTCTGGACGGTGCCTCTGGTGAGACGACGCGGCCGCTATTTCGCCGCACTACCTGCGGTTATTACTCCTGACGGGTGATTTCGCGGCCTCATAATCCCTTGGCCGCGGGTTCGAGTCCCGCCCGGCCCACCTCTTACCAGGCGTTGTCGTCGGTGGCAAGATCGTGCCTCACAAGTCCGATCGATACTCGCCGACCTGAGCCCTACGGACCCGCGAGCCGAGCCGTTGCGATCGATGCTGGCCCGCTACACGCGATGACACCGGGCGTGTGGCAGGGTATCCGCTGCACCGTTATCGGCGGCACCCTCGAATGCCTCCTGTCAGCGGGCAGAGCCTACGCTGCGACCCTCGGCCACCGGCTGATCTCGTTGGTCGACACGGCTGGCGATGATCAACGGTGGCCGTCTCCGCTCTACGCCATCCAGCAGTACAGGCGGTGGTCCCGCCCGCCAACGCCACGAGCCAGCCGTGCCAGATCGCTCAGAATCTTGGTTGCGATCTCCTGGTCGAACGTCTCTCCATCCGCCGCCCGCTTCCGAACCCACAGCTGGCTGACTTCACCAAGTCGGGACTGGTCGGCAGCGGCAAGTGCGTCTTGAAGGGCTTTGGAAGCAGCGAGGACCACGGGACCATCCCCATCGTCGGAGTCAGCGACGGCTTCGGGCTCGTCGGCGGCGACGAGCCTCTCGAAGGTTCGACCGGTGACGATGCTCTCCCACTCGATCAATGCCTCTTCAGCATCGAAGTTGCCGTACGACAGCGACTCGAAAGCCCCGTCGGGGCCGCGATCCACGACCGCAGCCGCAGCTTCGTGACTCGGCGCCACGAAGAACCTGATGACGGTGCTCACCGCTGCATGGTGCGTGCTCAACCTCGATCGAGCAAGCATGATCCTTGTGGTCGGCGATGTTGCAAGACTTCTCGGACCACAGCTTCGAGGTCGCTCGTTCCAGTCCCGGTGGTGCCGATCCAACCGTCCTTGACGAGCTGCGTGAATAACGTGTTGTTGATGTGCGCGGGAACGTTCTCGTACCCGATCTGAACGCAACCCCTCGTGCCTAGGCGCGAGTCGAGTAGGTCAACAAACAGTTCTCGCGCCAAGTGCATTCCTTTGATGAGTTCTGTGGGTTCTTCGATTCGCGAGTGCGTTCTTGCCCCCAGTTCGAGGCCGGCTTGGCAGCGCCGTCGAGAGCGCGGTGTTCGCATGAACTACACGGCTACGGCCGATCGATCCGAGTCGGTCATCCGCTCGATGTGGACACCAGGATGGGGCCCGTGATCTCGCGCGACCGGTACGAGGAATCGCTCGACCCGATCGCCGCCGCGACCTCGGCCGACGGCAAGGTGCTCGCCGGTGGTGTCGGCCCGCCACGGTGGGGCCCGATGGGCGGTACCTCGCTCCGACGGTGTTGGCGGGAATGGCGCCCGACAACCCGGCCGCGGTGAAGGAGATCTTCGGCCCGGTCCTCTCCGTGGAGCCGAAGCCGTGACCATCCATCGCCAACAGCAGCGGGTACGGATCGACCGCGGGCGTCTTCACCCGCGCCCATCGCGTCGCGGGTGAGCTTCAGTCCGGTTACGAATGGATCAGCGGGAGCTCTCGACACTACTGGGGCCTCTCTTTCCGCGGAGTGAAATCGTCCGGCGTCGGTCGTGAGGAGTCGGTTGACGAGCTGCTGTCCTACACCGGAACCACAGCGGTCACCGTCGTCACGGAGTGACGACTGAGACGCCTGTGTCCCCCGGAGTCCGGTTCTCGGCGCGTGATGCCGGTGCTGCGCTGTCCGAACTGGAGGTGAGCACCAGTCGGGGCGCCGTTCTGCTTGGCAGAAGAATATTCCGCTTGCTGGTTGACAGGGTCCCGGGCGTCGCAGAAGCTACTTCTGTAGCGCAGAGGTTCTTCCTCCGTCAGTGCGGCCGGCGGACGGGAGAGTCGCGTCGCGTCCATCGGAGCACGCGGAGAGGAAAGCTTGTGTCCATCCACGTCATCGGAGTCGTGGCACTCGTGTTGGTGTTCGTCATCGGCACGGTGAGACCCGTCAACATCGGCGCGCTCGCGTTCATCGCGACGTTCCTCATCGGAACGCTCATCGCCGGAGAGGGATCCGGCGAGGTGCTGGCCGGGTTCCCGGCCGACATCTTCGTACTCCTCGTCGGTGTCACGTATCTGTTCGGTCTGGCATCGGTGAACGGTACGATCGAATGGATCATCGACCGCGCAGTGCGGTTGTTCGGCGACCGGCCGGCATTCGTGCCCTGGGCGATCTTCGTCTTCTCCGCTGTGCCGACGACGGTGGGTGCCCTCGGGCCGGCGGGGGTCGCGATGCTTGCGCCGCTGTGCCTGAGGCTCGGTGAGCGCTACGGCATCGACCGCCGCATGACGGCGCTGATGGTGATGCACGGCTCGTGTCTCGGCAACTTCTCGCCGCTCAACGGTCTGGCCATCATCGTTCAGCGGGCCGCGAGCGCCAACGGACTGTCGATCTCCTCGGCCGCGTTGTTCTTCGGCAGCGCCGCGTACAACGTCGGTCTCGCCGTGATCATCTATATCTTCTTCGGCGGACGGACGTTGCTGCGAGAGCGCCACCTCCGGCGTGCCGCGGTGGCCCAGGACCTGAAGGTCGCCCTGGGCGCTCAGGTCTCCGGGGGTGTCGACTCGGTGGTGGGCACTGGTCCGGCCGGACCGCGCAGGGGCACTGCGGTGACCGGTGGCGACAGCAGTGAGGGTGAGCCGAGGCCGTTGCGGTTCGACCAGGTGGCGACGATCGTGATCATGCTCGGTGTCGGCGTCGGCGCCCTGGCGTTCGACATCGAGATCGGGTTCCTGGCGTTGATGTCGGCATCGGCGCTCCATGCGATCTTCCCCAAGCGGTTCGTCGATGCCGACAAGAAAATCGTATGGTCGGTCGTCTTGCTGATCTGTGGCATCACGACGCTGGTCGGCGCGATGGAGCGTTACGGAACCGTGGAGACGGTGGGCAGCGCGATCGCCGGCTTGGGATCGCCGCTGCTGACGGCGTTCCTGCTGTGCCTGGTAGGCGCGGTGACCTCGGCCTTCGGCTCCAGCGCGGGTTTGCTCGGTGTGCTGATCCCGCTTGCGGTGCCGTTTCTCGTCATGGGTGAGGTCGGAGCCACTGCGCTGCTCATCGCACTGGCGATCTCCGCGACGGTCGTCGATTCGACGCCGTTCTCGTCGGTCGGTGCACTCACGCTGGCCAACGCCCCGGAGGAGACACGACCGAAGCTGCTCCAGTTCATGCTCACCTGGGGCATCGCGATGGTGGTGACCGCGCCCATCGTCACGTGGCTGATTCTCATCCTGCCGAGCGCAGTGTGACGGGCGCATTCCCGGCAATGTTCACATCGATCGGAGATTCACACGCATGTGTGGCGAACTACGCGAAACCGTTGCGCTGTCGTCGAGGATCCTGGCTGCGGCCGGGCACGGCGACCTGATCTGGGGGCACGCCTCCGCCCGCGACCCCGAAGGAAGGGGTGTGTGGCTGAAAGCGGCGAACTGGGGCCTCGACGAGGTCACGCCCGAGCGGGTGCACCTCGTGAATGACAACGGTGTGGTGCTCAGCGGGGACGGAGCCCGGCACAGTGAGTACCCCATCCATACCGAGATCATGGCAGCGCGCCCGGACGTCGGTGGTGTGGTCCACACGCACCCGCCGAACGCGGTGGCGCTGGCCGCGACGGGGCAGGCGCTCCATCCGGTGAGCCACGCGGCGAACTATTTCGTGCCCCCGGCCGTTCCCCGCTTCACCGAGACCGCCGACCTCATCCTGACGCGTGAGCTGGGGAGTTCGCTCGCGCTCCAGCTCGGCGATGCTCGCGCCGCGTTCCTCGTCAATCACGGCATCGTGGCGGTGGGGCGTGATGTGAGGGAGGCGACTGTGGCGGCGGTGCTTCTGGAACGGGCGTGCGCGCAGCAGCTGATGACCCGTTCAGCCGGCGGTTGGCCGAGCTGGTCGCCGGAGGAAGAGTCATTGGCCAAGCGTGAACACATCTACCACGACACTGCGGTCGCCGGTGTGTGGGATTACCTCGTGAGACAGTTGCCGGACCTAGGTGTATGAGGTCGTGACGTTGGTGACGCCGGTGTGGAGTCGGGTGGCGGGTGGCTGGTTCCCGGCGGCGGTGTGGGGTCGATGGTAGTTGTAGTGCAGGTTCCAGATGTGTAGGGCTTCTGAGCGTTGCTGTTCGGAGGTCCAGGTGCGGGCGTAGAGGAATTCTTCGGCGAGGATGCGGTTGTAGCGTTCGACCTTGCCGTTGTGGCGTGGGGTGTATGGGGTGATGCGCTGGTGGCGGGCGCCGTGCAGAACGGTGGCGAAGTCGGCCGCGCGGTAGCAGGCGCCATTGTCGGTGACGATGCGCTGGATGTGGGTGATGCCGTGGGCGGTGAAGAATGCTCTGGCCCGGTACACAAAGCCGATCGCGGTGCGGGCTTTCTCGTCGGGGAGTGCTTCGGTGTAGGCCAGGCGGGAGAACCCGTCAACTGCGGAGTGCAGGTAGACGTATCCGGTGCGGCTGCCGCGTTGTTTGGTACGGGCCACGGCCCTGGCTTGATCGCTGCCGCGTCCATGCACCCGCCACCCGCCGCCATCGGGGATGCGCCCGACCTTTTTTACGTCGAGGTGGACCATGTGCCCCGGCCGGTGGGCGATGATCCGGCGGGGCACGCGGTTGGACGCACCCGTGGGGTCGATGAATCGGCGACGATGCAGTCCCAGGCGGCGTAGATGCCGGCTCACCGTGCGTCGGCTGATCGATACCCCGTCCGCGCCGAGCTCGAAGGCAATGCGACTGGCCGACCACTTGTGCTCGCGGCGCATCTCCTCGATGCGGGCCACGACCTGACCTGGGGTCGCGGTCGGTTGCCGGTGCGGGGTCGAGGGCCGGTCGAGCAAGCCCAGGTCACCGAAGCGGCGATAGCGGTTGACCCACTTCGAGGCGCACTGCCGCGAAATGCCCATTTCCGCGGCGACATGGGCGATCAGACGGGACTGGCAGCGCTGGATGAGTCGGCGGCGGCCTTCAATCGACAGCGGGGCGTTACTGTGTGGCACGGCGGGTCTTTCGGTCGGGGACGAGTGACTTGGCGGTTCTCATCCTGCCGCCGAAAGACCCGTCCCCGTGATCAGACCCCACCCACCGTCACCAACGTCATGACCCGCAACACCTAGGCGAGAAGTGAACGGAACGCCGGAATCTCTCGTTTCTCCAACGGCGTGTCGGGGGTGTGGCAGATAGAGCCGTGTGGCGAGGGCGCGTGACGCTCGCTGCCTGAGCCTCGCAGGGCTGTTCCTGTGGCCGGCTCGTGAGCCGGCAAAGCGTGTCGTGGGGCACGTGCCGAACGACCCCGATGTGGAGCACGCCCGATCAATCCCAGGTGACACCTGGTGTCGTCACGGCGTGGAGCCGAACCCGTGTGCTGAGGACCTTCCCGGTAGTCGCGCCGGCACTGGGGGCTTGCCGCGCGCTCCACCCCGGAGCAGTTCTCGGCGGCGGGAGCTTTCGACGAGGTCGTCGGCTGATCGCATCTGGCGGCTGATCCGCACCTGTGCCCGAGATGCGTCTCGGCTCCCGCCCTCGGGTCCGCTCGCGCGTGCCACCCGAGGCACTTGACAGCGACCGACCGGCTTGAAATTCTGTTGGCAGGATAAGAGCTCTGCTATGCAGAGAGTCAGCTCGTGAGGAGTCGTCGATGACCGACCAGGATGCCCTTCTCCGAGATGTGCGGCGGGGGATGATCCCCGCGCACATCTACAACGACGAGGAGGTGTTCGATCTCGAGAAGGAGCGGCTGTTCAGCCGGGCGTGGCAGTTCGTGGGCCACGAGTCCGAGGTGCCCCAGCCCGGCGATTACGTCGTCCGCAGGGTGCTCGAGGACTCGTTCATCATCGCCCGTGGCGAGGATGGGCAGATCCGGGCGATGTTCAACATGTGTCTGCATCGTGGAATGCAGGTGTGTCGTGCGGAGATGGGCAACGCCTCCCATTTCCGGTGCCCCTATCACGGCTGGTCGTATCGCAACGACGGGCGGATCGTCGGGTTGCCCTTCCACAAGGACGCCTACGGTGGGGAGGCGGGCTTCCGCCGCAAGGGCCAGACGTTGCTTCCGGCTCCGTCGCTGGCCGTCTATAACGGACTGATCTTCGTGAGCTTGGACCCGGATGCGCCGCCGCTGCGGGAGTATCTGGGTGACTTCGCCTTCTATCTCGACTACTACACCCGTCAGTCCGCGAGCGGCATCGAGCTTCGCGGCCCGCAGCGATGGCGGGTGAAGGCCAACTGGAAGATCGGCGCGGAGAACTTCGCCGGCGACATGTACCACACGCCGCAGACGCACACGTCGGTCGTCGAGATCGGCTTGTTTCGCGAGCCGAAGGCCGAGAAGCGCAAGGACGGCAACACGTACTGGGCGGGAAACGGTGGTGGCACGACCTACAAGTTGCCCCCGGGCACGCTCGAAGAACGCTTGCGTTACGTCGGATACCCCGACGAGATGGTCGAGCGGATGAAGACGCAGTGGTCGCAGAACCAGCTCGACGTCATCGGGCGCGACGGCTTCATGGTGTCGGCGGCGTCCCTGTTCCCGAACATGAGCCTGGTGCACAACTGGCCGCGTGTCGAGGAGTCCGACGACGTGTTGCCGTTCATCTCCATCCGGACCTGGCAGCCGGTGGGCCCGGACGAGACCGAGGTGCTGTCGTGGTTCGCGGTCGATGCCGAGGCGCCCGAAGAGTTCAAGGCGCTGTCCTACAAGGCCTACCTGATGTGCTTCGGCTCCACCGGCATGTTCGAGCAGGACGACGTGGAGAACTGGGTCTCGCTGACCAACACCGCGGCCGGCGCCATGGCGCGCAGGCTGCTGCTGAACAGCCGAATGGGTCTGCTGGAGGACGATACCGAGGTGGTTCCGCCGCTGCCGCCGGAGCAGTTCGCCGGTCCGGGAGAAGCTCATGTCGGGTACGGCGAGTACAACCAGCGGCACCTGTTGTCCCGCTGGGCTGACTACCTCGAACGGCCTGTCGAGAAGGTGACGCAGGTCGCGGTCTCGGACGTGCAGTCCGGCGACGAGGAGGTGTCCGCATGAGCCTCGACATGTCCCCGACGACACCGAAGCCGAGTGAGGAGAAGATCGGCGCCCGGCCGACCGGCAACGGCGGTCCGTACTCGGCGCAGTCCCAGCTGGGAGCGCATGCGCCGACCACCCAACGGATCGGAGCGAGCCTGCCCTTCTCGGACGAACGCCACCTGCTGGCACACCATTGGCTCGTCGAAGAAGCGTACATTTTGGACGCGCAGAACTACGAGGACTGGCTCGATCTGCTCGCCGAGGACATCCATTACCTGATGCCGGTGCGGGTCACGACGGCGCTGTCCGCGGGCTACGACGCCGCGCCAGGGATGGCGCACTTCGACGAGAACAAGTACTCGCTCTCGCGCCGGGTCGCGCGGTTCGTGACCGAACACGCGTGGACCGAGGATCCACCGTCGAGGCTTCGCCACTACGTCACCAACGTCCGGACGTTCGCCACGACCGATCCCGACGAGCTGATCGTGGATTCGGCGATGTTGCTCTACCGCAGTCGCGGAGACGTGCGTGAGGCTGCGGTGATCTCGGCGGGACGGGAGGATCTGTTGCGGCGCGACGGTTCCCAGTGGCTGCTCGCCCGCCGCACCATCCTCGTCGACGATTCGGTGTTGCGGACCCAGAACCTGGCGGTGTTCCTGTGATGCGCCGACTGAGCTGGGAGGGAGAGGCTGAGGACGCCGCCGCGGCAGCGGATGCGGCGGCGCAGCTGCGGGAACTCAAGGCCCATCAGATCGGTGAGGCGATCTCGGTCGGCAACGAGTTCGCCGAGATCCGGGTGTCCCGGGTGGAGACCCGCAACGGGGCCCGGCTGCTCGTGGAGTCGCCGAAGTCGGGACAGTGGGTGACGCTCTGTCCGCTCGAGATGGAGGCGCTCACCTGGCAGAACACCGAGACGTTCTCGGCGATGATCGGCCAACCGTTCGGGCCGCTGTTCGCTGGTGGGGACAGCGCATGACCGGGTGGTTGGAAGGGCGACGCGCGCTGATCGTCGGCGCCGGCTCGGGCATCGGGCGCGCTGTCGTGAACGCTTTCCAGCAGGAGGGCGCGCGCGTCGCTGTGCTGGAACGGGACGCCGCGAAGTGCGAGGCCCTGGAAGCGGAGGTGCCCGGGCTGCCCGTGGTGACCGGAGACGCGACCACTCGAACAGCGAACGACGAGGCGGTCGCGGCCACGGTCGAGGCGTACGGCGGGCTCGACATCCTGGTCAACTGCGTGGGCATCTTCGACTTCTATCGAGGAATCGGCGACCTGGATGCCGACACGATCGACTCCGCGTTCGACGAAATGTTCCGGACCAACGTCAAGAGCCATCTCCATTCGGTGAAGGCCGCGCTGCCCGCGCTGCGGGAGGCCCAGGGCACGGTGATCCTCACCGAGTCGACGTCGGCGTACTACCCGGGCCGGGGCGGCGTGCTCTACGTGCCGAGCAAGTTCGCGGTCCGCGGACTGGTCACGGCGCTGGCCCACGAGCTGGCGCCGCGGATCAGGGTCAACGGCGTCGCCCCCGGCGGCACGCTCAACACCGACCTGCGCGGGCTCGGGAGCCTGGGACTCGGCGACGAGCGACTCAACGATGCCCCGGATCGCGCCGCCGAGCTCTCCGCCCGCGTTCCGCTGCAGGTGGCACTGTCCGGTGAGGACCACGCGTGGAGCTACGTCTTCCTGGCGTCGAGCCGTTCGCGCGGCATCACCGGCGACGTGATCCACCCGGACGGGGGGATAGGCGTCAAAGCATGAGCACAGACGAGGAGGAACGACATGGCGGTCGTGAAGGCCGATCTTGAGGCGTGCCAGGGCTATGCGAACTGCGTGGTCGGCGCCGAAGACGTATTCGACATCGACGACGACGGTCTGGTCGTGGTGTTGCGGAGTGCGATCGACGACACCGATCGCGCTCGGGTGGAGGCCGCCGCGCGCAGCTGCCCGGTCAATGCGCTCGTGGTCGAGGACGACTGATGGCGCGTACCGTCATCGTGGGTGCTTCGATCGGCGGAGTGCGCACGGCGCAGGCGCTGCGAGCCGCGGACTACGGGGGCGAGATCGTGCTCGTCGGTGCCGAGGACGTGCTGCCCTACGACAAGCCTCCGTTGTCCAAGGCGCTGCTCGCCGGGGACGCGACGCCGGAATCCATCCGGCTGCTGTCCAGGGAGGAAGCGGAGGAGGCGGGCATTCGCCTCGAGCTCGGCCGAGCGGCTACGAGCCTGACCCCGGGCGCGAGGCGGGTCGTACTCGCCGACGGCACGGAGCTGGAGTACGACGATCTGGTCATCGCCACCGGCGCGCGGGCACGTCCGTCTCTCTGGGGCAACCCGCCCGGCGTGCACCTTGTCCGGTCGCTGTCCGACGCCGAGGGACTCGGCTCGGCGCTGCGCGCGGGCGGTCCGGTGGTGGTGGTCGGTGCGGGCTTCATCGGTGCTGAAGTGGCCGCGACCGCGGTCGGGATGGGGCTGACCGACGTCGCGATGGTCGACCCGGTCGAGGTGCCGCTGTCGCGGGTACTGAATCCCGAGGTGGCGAAGGACTTCGCCGTTCTGCATGAGAGTCACGGTGTGACGACGCGGTTCGGTGTGTCGGTCACCGGCATTCGGGTCGTGCCGACCGGGCTGGAGGTGGTGTTGGCCGACGGCACCATGTTGCCTGCCACCACGGTCGTCGTGGGCATCGGAGCGGTCCCGAACGACGACTGGCTCTCGGGCAGCGGGATCACCGTCCAGGACGGTGTCGTGTGTGATGAGTTCGGCCGGTCCGTCGACGATCCGCGGATCTGGGCGGTCGGCGACGTCGCGCGTTGGTGGCATCCACGGTACGAGCGCACGGTCCGGGCCGAACACTGGACGAACGCCGTCGAGCAGGCGGCCTGTGTCGCCCACAACATCGTCGATCCCACGGCGTTGCGGAGTCACACGCCGGTCGAGTACGTCTGGAGTGACCAGTACGACCGCAAGATCCAGCTCGTGGGACGGACGGGTGGCGACCAGGAGCACGTTCGGGTCGACGGAGCCGATCCCGGGCGCTCGTTCGCGGTGCTCTACGCCGACGCCGACGGGTTCTTCACCGGCGCCCTGACGGTGAGCTGGCCCAAGGCGCTGGTCGCCTGCCGCAGGGCACTGCACGACGGGGCGACCGCGCCCCGGACGCTCGTCGACATTCGCGCGGCCGTGGAAGCGGCCCGACCACGGCAACGTGCCGCACAGGAGGTTCTGTGATGAAGGCGCCGAACTCGGCCGAACTGGCCCCGCTGCGCACGTTGATCGCGGGCGCCTGCCGGGTACTGGCCGGGCGCGGGCTCGCCGACGGCATCCTCGGCCACATCAGCCTGCGTGTCGACGAGCGCCGGCTGCTCGTCCGTTGCCGGGGGCCGCGTGAGCGCGGTCTCGGGTACACGCTCGCCGATGACATCCGCCTGGTCGATCTCGACGGCGAGCCGGGAGCTCCGGGCGAGCTGGACGGCTACTCTCCCCCCAACGAGCTGCCGTTGCACACCGAGGTCCTGCGTCGCCGGCCCGACGTGGCATCGGTGGTGCACGCGCATCCGCCGGAGGTCGTGGCGGCCGATCTCGCCGGCATCGAGATCCGGCCGATCGTGGGGGCCTTCGACATCCCGGGTTCCCGGCTGGCCGCCGGCGGGGTGCCGGTATACCGGCGCGGGGTGTTGGTCCGGGACCGGCGGCTCGCGGCCGAGATGGTCGACTCGATGGGCGCCCGTCCGGTGGTGCTCCTGCGCGGGCACGGGATCACGAGCGCGGCCGCGACGGTGGAGCAGGCGGTACTACAGGCCATCAGTGTCGACGCGCTCGCCACGTTGTCCCTGCGCGTCGTCACCGCGGGCGGGCGCCTCGCCGATCTCCCGGCCGAGGACATGGCGGAGCTGCCCGATCTCGGCGCGAACTTCAACACCGGCGTCGCGTGGCGGCACGAGCTCGCCAGGCTGGCCGGCGTGGTCGATGATCGGCACCCGGTCGGGCCTTCCCACTGACCCGACCGGCACGGGCCGGCCCGTGCCGGGTGCTCCGCACCGAAAGGGGAGTGGAGACCCCGACACCGGGCCGGCCTCCGACCGCGTGCGCGGCGGAGAGCGGGTTGTTCGCGCTGTCATCCGGGCGTCGCTGGGAACGGAACCAGGTCCAATGGCCATCCCTGAAAAGCTGCCGTCGCCGCACACCGCGGTCTGCCGACGACACGCCCTTCCCGGGCGCGACGTCCGGAATCCGACTTTCCTCTACAGAGGACGATCGCGCGGACTCGGCGCGCCGCTCGCGCGCGGCCATGGTCGGCCGTCGCCCGGTGCTCCCAGCCCCTTCGGCGGCTGTCGCCGACTCCGCGATGGTCCGGTGTGCGTCGGCGTGGATCCCGACCTTGGGCACGTGGACCCGCCCGACGATCATACAGAAACAGTTTCTGTAGAGCGCAGTAAGGTGGAGGGTCAACGAACTGCGCAGCACTTGCCCGGATCGTGAACGGCACCACGATCAGAGTCGTGACGAGACGTGCGGACGAGTTCGGGCAGGGAGGTGAGTTGCGGCAACAGAAGCAGGTTCGGGGACCGGAGGGAATTCGCGTCGCCTCCGGCCTGGCCGCGCCGCCTCCGGGCACGTCGTCGTACGTCGTTGCTCAACGGATGCTATGGAGATTGGCGTACGATTCTGTCATGAAGAAATCTGGTACTGATGTGCACACGCTCGCCAGCGGTCCGGCACCGCAGTATCCGATCGAGTCGGTCGACAACGCACTGAAGATCCTGCTGCTGTTGGGAGAGCGTAGTGAGCTGCGGCTCACCGAGGTCGCGGAGTACCTCGGCGTCGCGTCGTCGACTGCGCACAGGCTCCTGGCGATGCTGCAGTACCGAGGCTTCATCCGGCAGGACAGCAGGTCGAAGGTGTACCGGCCCGGGACCGCGCTGACCGCTGTCGCCTTCGCGATCCTCCAGCGCTTCGATGTCCGCGAGACCGTCCGGCCGTCCCTGGAGTCACTCAATCGGGAACTGAGTGAGACCGTTCACCTGGGCATTCTCGACGGAACGGTGGTGCGGTTCATCGACGCGATCGAAAGCCCTCGCGCCGTCAGGGTCGCATCCCGGCTGGGACAGTCGATGCCCGCGAACTGCACCTCCACGGGTAAGGCGCTGCTCGCGCAGCTGTCGACGGACGATCTGCGCCGACTGTTTCCGAATGAGGAGCTCGACGGGTTGACGAGCAACTCCATCCGCAGCCGAACCGACCTGGAGATCGAGCTCGACGGAGTGCGCAGGCGCGGCTACGCGACGAGTAACGAGGAGAGCGAGGAAGGCGTGTCGTCGGTGTCCGTGGCCTTTCCCGCGGGGCAGTCGCCGGTCAGCCTGGCCATGAACGTCTCGGTACCGGTCAGCAGAATGAACCGCAGCGACATTCGCCGGATCGGCGAGACCCTGATGACGAAGGTGAGTGAGGCCGCCACACTGCTCCATTGACCGTCGCGGGGCCGGGACTCTCGCGCACGCGGGCGAGCTCCGTCCGAAGCCGGGTTGGGCCGTTCCTCGGCGACGACGTGGGGCGCGCAACCGGGACGGGCGCAGCCGGACCGATGCCGGGTGGTGCGGCGCCTTTCTCCGGGTGCCCCGCAGACGAATCCGGAGGGCACCCGGGGACCGCCAGTCAGGCGTTGTCCGGCGCCAGCACGATGTCGAAACGCACGCGGGACCAGCTTCGGTCCCCGAGGTCGCGTCCGTCCGGCGTGGGGGTACCGGGTTTCTGTTCGACGAAGTCGGTGATCAGGGAGTCCTTCACGCCGAACACCGCGTCGGAGTCGATGTGGTCGCCGCCGCGCACGAAGATGTGCGTGATCAGCGTGCGTTTGCCCGCGGCGGTGACCATGAAGTGCAGGTGGGCCGGGCGCATCGGTGAGCGGCCGGTCTTCTCCAGCAGGGCGCCGACCGGGCCGTCGTGCGGGATCGCGTACGGCGTCGGGGTCAGGCCCCAGAGCCGGAAACGGCCCTCGTCGTCGGCGAACAGGTGGCCTCGTGCGGCGGTGCGGTCGTCGTCGTACTGGACGTCGTAGAAGCCGTCGTCGTCCGCCTCCCAGATCTCGATGCGCGCACCGGGGACGGGATTGCCGTCGGTGTCGGTGACCGTGCCCTCGATCCAGCACGGTTGCCCCGGAGCACCGTTGGACAGGTCGCCACCCTGCGGGATCTCCGGCGAGTCGTCGACGAAGAACGGCCCGAACACCGTCGCCTCGGTGGCGTTGCCGACAGCCTCGTTCGACACGGTGACCGTCTGCATCGACACCCCGAACACGTCGGACAGCAGGATGAACTCCTGTCGACGGTCGTCGGTGATATCGCCGACCGCTCGGAGGAACTCGATGCCCTTCGCCCACTCGTCCTCGGTGAGGCGGACGTCGCGCACGAAGGCGTGCAGGTGTTCGGTCAGCGACGTCAGGATTTCCTTGAGGCGTTCGTCGGAGGTGCCGGCCCAGCTGGCGATCACCCGGTCGGTGAGCGCCCGTTCGCGCCGCTGCTGTTCGTCGCTTGTGGACGTTGCGGTGTTCTCGCTGCTCATGTCACATCCTCGTTCGCTCGGCTTCGGCTCCGGACCAGGCGTTGCGGAGAAGCAGGGACAGGGTCTGTTCGGTGACCGGCCGGGGGTTCGACGGCGGAATCACCGGCATGATCAGCTCCACGGCCTCGTCGAGACGTGATTCGTCGAGGCCGATCTCCCGCAGCGCGGTGGGGGCGTGCACGTCGCGGCGCAGGGCTTCCAGTCCGTGGACCGCGTCGTCGGCGCCCAGCGCCGCGGCGATGCGCCCGGCCGCCTCGGGTGCCGCGTCGGCATTGAACGCGAGGACGTGCGGCAGCACGATCGCGTGGGTGTGCGCGTGCGGGAGGTCGTAGGCGCCGCCGAGGACGTGGCAGATCTTGTGGTGCATCCCCGATCCGGCGGAGGCGAAGGCCACCGCCGAGAGGTAGGCGCCGTAGAGGGTCTGCTCGTGTCCGGCCAGATCGGTGGAATCCGCGGTGATCGCACGCATCCCGTCGGCGAGGGCGCCGATCGCCTCGGCGGCCAACGCCCGGTTGATCGGGTCTGCGCGCGGCGCCCACATCGAGTCCACCCCGTGGGCGAGGGCGTTGAGTCCCGAGGCCACGGCGAGGTCGGCGGGCAGCGTGAGCATGCAGGTCGCGTCGTAGATCACCGTCGTCGGCAGCACGCGGGAATCCACGCCGGTGGTCTTGCGCGCCGCCTCGGTCATGCCCCACACGTTCGTGGCCTCCGACCCGGCGTACGTGGTGGGCACGGCGACGATCGGGATCCCGGTGGTCAGCGCGACCGCCTTCGCGAGACCCGTGGTGGAGCCGCCGCCGACGCTGACCAGCAGGTCGATCCGGTGTTCGGCGGCCACCTCGCGAGCCCGCACGGCCTTGTCCACCGGCACGTGCGGGGCGACGTCGTCGAACCGCACCGCGACGTCGACATCGGCGCAGATCGCCTGGGCGAGGTCGCTCTCGGTGGGGGCGGCGATCACCATGACCGCCTTCGCGCCGAGTCGGCGGACCTCGTCCGCGAGGTTGTCGGCGGCGCGTCCGGCTCCGAACCGGACCCGTTGCGGCAGGGTCTCGTGGTCGAAGACGAGACCTGTGTTGTCCGACTTCACGGCTGGGGTGTTCATCGGCGCGGGGTGGGCTGGTAGGCGAGCAACTTCCAGGCGCCGTCGTGGCGGACCCAGACGGCGATGCAGTTGTTGGCCAGTTCGATGGGCGTGCCGTTGGCGGTGATCTCGCCGTTCATCTCACCGACCACGATCGCGACGTCGCCGTGCACGAGTACGTCCGACACCGGGTGGTCGATGCGGTGGTAGACGTAGAACTCGTCCCGGCATTTGCGCAGGTAGGACTCGATCGTGTCGCGCGAGCCGTCCGAGTGGCTGTACGTCAGGTCGGGATGGCACAGGCTGGCGAAGGTGTCGAAGTCACCGTCGACGACAGCGTCGTAGCGCTTGTCCTCGAGCGCCAGAATCTCGGCTTTGACCGCAGCGACGGAGTCGTCGAGCACGTCGGAGGAAGTCACTGGGGTTCTCCAAGTAGATGGGATGCAGCTGACTGTGGCTGTCCTCGCACGGTAGGACGCACCACACAGGAGTGTCAATCGTGACAGAACACCTGACGGGGTGGACCGTGCAGCCGGGCTCACCGGCAGTGAGGGGGCGACCCTGGCCAGTCACTGTCAACATTGCGCTCTGAGCAGCGAAGACGCAGCTTTTTTCGGACTGTCCAGCGGCTGCTGGTTGACAAAGTGACAGCTAACACTTTCAATCACGGCAGAACACACAGTTCAGTCACGGCATACACCGTGATCGCCCAGACACACCCCGGCATCCCTGAGCTTTCTCGAATCAACCCTCGGAGTAGGACGTGACGATCACAGGCGATCGGGCCGCGCCCGGTTCACACTCCCCGGCGAAGACCCGGGTGTCCCCACCGGGACGGCGACTACTCGACAGCGCCGCCGCGCGCAGTCTGCTGGCGATCGTTCTGGCGACGGTCGCTCTGTTCCTGGTCAGTGCGGTGCTGGCCCCGCAAAGCGTCGGCGCCGGTGCGATCTCGGCGATGCTCCCGTTCGCGGCGATCCTCGCCGTCGTCGCGCTCGGTCAGACCCTGGTCGTGCAGCAGAGCGGTATCGACCTCTCGGTTCCCGGAGCGTTCTCGCTGGCGGTGGTGATCGTCGCCCGGCTGTCCGCCGGCGGAGACACCACGGCGATCGTGGTGGCCGTCGCGGTCGCGCTGGCGGCGACCGCGGTCGCGGGTCTGGTGAACGGTCTGATCATCACCTACCTGCGAGTGACGCCCATCGTGGCGACACTCGGCATGAACGCCCTGCTGCTGGGTGCGGTCTGGGCCGTGTCGGAAGGGGCCGCTCGCCGCATCCCGTCCGGGCTGTCCACCTCCCTCGGCGGATCGATCCTCGGTGTTCCGGTCACCGTCCTGGTGGCGCTCGTGTTGACCGCGGTCATCGCCGTGGTGGTGAAGCGGACCGCCGCGGGCCGCCGGTTCGAGGTGGTGGGAGCGAGTGAGCGCGTCGCCGCCGCGGCGGGCATCCGCCGGCACGGATACGTGCTCTTCGCCTACAGCGGCGCGGCGGCGCTCTACGGCCTCGGCGGTGTGCTGCTCACCGGCATCGTGAACACCCCGGGCATCACCGAGGGCAATGCCTACCTGCTCCCGTCGGTCGCCGCGGTGGTGCTCGGCGGCACCTCGCTGCGGGGCGGCAAGGGCAACATCGTCGCCTCGCTGGTCGCCGCGCTGTTCTTCACGCAAGTCGACCGACTCGTCTCGACGCTGGGCCTGTCCTACGGCATCCAGATCATCGTCCAGGCGCTCGCACTGGCGCTCGGCGTGGCGTTCCACTCCGGCTCGCTGGGCCGTCGACGTCGCGGTGCGGCGACCTCGACGCCCGCCGACGACGAGCCCGAACCGGAGTCCTCGCCCACGACCGGGACCGTGCCCACGCCCGCAGTCTCCGAGCCGACAAGGACCACCCGATGACCATCAAGACGTTCGCCTCCCGTGCGGCGGCTCTGCTGTCTGTGTCCGCACTGCTGGCCTCCTGTTCCGTGG
The DNA here is from genome assembly GCF_000231055.2 of Saccharomonospora azurea NA-128. Classification (GTDB taxonomy): domain Bacteria; phylum Actinomycetota; class Actinomycetes; order Mycobacteriales; family Pseudonocardiaceae; genus Saccharomonospora; species Saccharomonospora azurea. The sequence goes on from NZ_CM001466.1 coordinate 4,484,691, forward strand.
GCGGCTTCGAGACCGTCGACGCCTCCGCCCCGCGCCCCGCGTGGTGCGGTCCGGACCCGGCGGTCATCGGGTTCGCCGACGGCGACGGCGGGAACAGCTGGAAACGGCTCAACCTCGCCGAGCTGCGGGACGAGCTGGCCCAGTGCTCGTCGGTCACCGACTTCATCGTGACCGACGCCCAGGGCGACACGCAGAAGGCCATCTCCGACGTGAAGAGCCTCGGCGCACAGGGTGTCGACGCCCTGCTGGTGTTCCCCGACGCCGGCCAGGCCCTGCTGCCCGCGCTGCGCCACGAGTACAAGTCCGGCGTGCACGTCGTCCCCTACCGGGTGTCTCCCGGAGGCACGGAGGGGGAGGAGTACTCGACCTTCGTCGCCTCGGACTTCGCCGAGATCGGCCGGCTGTGGGGGCAGTGGCTGATCGACTCGCTGCCGAACAGCACCGGCAACGTGCTGTTCCTCGGTGGCCCGCCCGCCAACGCGCAGAACATGGCGGTCAACGAGGGCCTGCGCGAGGCGATCGAGGACTACCCGGGCATCGAGATCATCGGCGACCAGCCGTTCACGGTCACGAACTGGAACCCGGCGCAGACGCAGCAGGCGACGTCCACGATGCTGTCGCGCTATCCGAAGATCGACGCCGTGGTGGCCGACTTCGCCGCCACCAGCATCATCACCGCGTTCCAGCAAGCCGGGCGTCCGCTCCCGCTGATCGCCACCGCCGACGTCAACGGCCTGTCCTGCCAGTACGAGAAGCTCGCCGCCGACAACCCCAGCTTCCAGCTGTTCACGGTCAACTCCCAGACCTCCATGGGCAGGCTCGCCGCGCAGCACGCGGTGGCCCTCGCGACCGGCGGCACCCCACCGGAGTCGAAGACCGACATCCCGGTGCCCTTCGAGGACTCGATCTCCGGGACCCCGTCGGCGCCGCAGTGCGACCCGTCGCTCCCCGAGGACGCCCTGCTCTCCAGCTCGCTCACACCCCAACGAATCGGTGAGGTCCTGAAATGACGATTTCGGCCCAGCCCTCCCGCGTCCCCGCCGATGGCACGCTGCCCCACCCGACCCACGTCCCGGAGAACCAGCAGGGTGAGCCCTACCTGAAGGTGCGCGGCGTCAGCCGCACCTTCGGCCCCGTGACCGCGCTCGCCGACGTCGACATCGACATCTACCCCGGTCAGGTGCACGCCCTGCTGGGGGAGAACGGCGCGGGCAAGTCGACGCTGATGTCGATCATTTCCGGGGCGCTGGCTCCCACGTCCGGCTCGATCGTCGTCGCCGGGGAGGAGAAGAAGTCCCTGACCACGGCCGCGGCGCTGCGGGCGGGCATCGCCATCGTGCACCAGACCCCGGCGCTGCTGCCGGACCTGACGGTGACCGAGAACCTCGCCCTGTCGATTCCGAGCACGCTGCGGCCGTCGATCTTCGAGATGGACGACTGGGTCGCCGAGAAGCTGACCGCCGTCGGCTCGACCGTGCGGCCCGACACCAAGTGCGGGGACCTGCCCATCGCCGAACGGCAGCTGATCGAGATCGCCCGCGCGTTGGCCATCGACTCGCGCGTGCTGATCCTCGACGAGCCCACCGCACCGCTGGTGCAGGACAAGGTGGATCTGTTGTTCGAGCGGGTCCGGCAGGTCGCCGCCGACGGGGTCGCGGTCGTCTACATCACCCACCGCATTCCCGAGGTCCGCGAGCTCGCGGACACCATGACGATCCTGCGCGACGGCCGCATGCGCGGGTCCTACGATCCGCACCGGCTCAGCGACGACGAGATCATCTCGTTGATCGCGGGCCGCGACGTCGACGCGGTGTTCCCGGCCAAGGCCGCCGGGCCCGCCGAGCCCGGACTGTCGGTCGAGGGGTTGACCGGCGCGAAGTTCCACGACGTGTCCTTCACCGTCGGCCGCGGGGAGATCGTCGGCCTGGCCGGTGTCGCGGGCAACGGGCAGGCCGACGTGGTGCGCGCGCTGGCGGGGCTCGAACCCTACACCGGCACGGTCACGTGGGAAGGCGAGAAGCTGCGGCTGCGCCACTCCGCCGACGCGCACCGGGCCGGCATCGCCTTCATGCCCGCCGACCGGGCGGGCGAAGGCGTCGTCGCGGACTTCAGCATCCGCGAGAACGCCGCGCTGGGCGCGCTGGGCAGGTTCCTGCGCTTCGGGTTGATCGACCGCTCCCGCGAGGCGCGCACCACCGCCGAGATGTCGCGCGCGCTGGAGGTCAAGGCGCCCGACGACGAAACCGCCGTCGGCACCCTGTCGGGCGGGAACCAGCAGAAGGTCGTCCTCGCGCGCGCCCTGCTGTCCCAGCCGAACCTGATCGTGGCCGAGGAGCCGACGCAGGGTGTCGATGCCGGTGCGCGCGCCGAGATCTACGCCCAGCTGCGGGCCGCCGCGGACGCGGGCATGGCGATCCTCGTGCTGTCCTCCGACGCCCTCGAACTCGAAGGGTTGTGCGACCGGGTGCTGGTGATGTCGCGCGGTTCGGTGGTGGAAACGCTCACCGGCGACGACGTCACCGAGCACAAGATGATGCACGCGATGGTGTCCGCCACCGGGCATCGGGCCGCCGGTCGTGCCGACACCGCCGACCGGTCACGAAAGGAGCCGGAGGAGAAGCGCTCCCCGCTGCGGCGGTTCTCCGGTGCCTTCTCCCCGATGGTGCTGTTCGGGGCGATCGTGCTGCTGTCGCTCATCGCGACCATCCAGAACGCGCGGTTCCTCGGCGAGGCGAACGTGTCCAACATCCTGTTGTTGGCCACCGCTCTCGGCTTCGTCGCCCTCGGTCAGCTCCTCGTCGTCATCACGGGAGGCATCGACCTGTCGGTCGGGCCGCTGACCGGCCTGATCCTCGTGATCACGTCGTTCTACTGGTTCGACGGGGCGTCCGCGGGAACGCTGGTCGCCGGTGTGCTCCTCGCGGCCGCCGCCGCGGCGGTCGTCGGCCTGGTCAACGGCACGTTGGTGCGCGGGCTGCGGTTCACCGCCGTCGCCGCCACCCTGGTCACCTACATCGCGATCCAGGGTGTGTCGTTGCTGCTGCGGCCCGAGATCGACGGCTACATCGACTTCGCGATCCTCGACGTCATCAACTACAGCATCGGTCCGGTGCCGGTGGCGTTCCTCCTCGCGGTCGCCATCGCGATCGGCCTCGGGCTGCTGCTGCGCTACTGGCAGCCCGGCATCGCGCTGCGCGCGTCCGGCTCCGACGAGACGATCGCCGCCCGGGTGGGTGTGCCCGTGGGGGTCGTCGTCGGGGCCGCCTACGTCGGCTGCGCGCTGCTGACGATGCTCGGCGGCTTCATGCTCGTCGGCCAGGTCGGCGTGGGCGACCCCAACCAGGGCATCGGCTTCACCCTCACCAGCATCACCGCCGTCGTCGTGGCCGGAACCCTGCTGCGCGGCGGGAGCGGCTCGCCCGTCGCGGTGCTGCTGGGTGTGCTGCTGCTCCAGGTCGTCCTCGCCATGGCCAACTTCCTGCGACTCAGCACTGCCTGGCAGTACTGGCTGCAGGGCGGAATCGCCATCCTGGCGGCGATCTGCTACGTCGCCCTGCAGCGCAGGAGGAGTCGTCTGGCCGACTGATCACCACGTTCGACCCTGTTCGGAAATCTCGACTCGCAAAGGACATTCACCGTGAAGGCTCTTCGCTTCACCGCACAGAACACCGCCTCCGTCGACGAGATCGACATTCCCGCCATCGCCGCCGACGAGGTCCTCGTCGCGTCCCGTGCCGTGGGGATCTGCCACTCCGACATCGAACTGCTCGAAGGCCGCTACATCATCCCCTTCGAGTACCCGATCATCCCCGGCCACGAGTGGTCCGGTGAGATCGTCGCCGTCGGCTCCGACGTCACGTCCTTCGCCGTCGGCGACCGCGTGGTCGGCGAGTGCGTGATCGGCGACGACCACTTCGGCTTCTCCATCAGCGGCGCCGCCGCCGAGTTCTTCGTCGCCAAGCCCGCCTGGCTGCACAAGCTGCCCGACAGCGTGTCCTTCACCAGCGGTGCGCTCGTCGAACCGTTCAGCTGCGGCTACTACGGCCTGATGCGCGCCGGCAACGTCAACGCCAGCGACGTCGTCGTCGTCCTGGGCGCGGGCCCGATCGGACTCGGTGTCGTCGCCGCCGCGGCAGCCCTCGGCGCCACCACCATCGCCGTCGAGCCCTCCGCCGAGCGCCGCGAGGCCGCCCTCAAGCTCGGCGCCGCCTTCGCCGTCACCCCCGAGGAGACGGAGGAGGTCCTCGCCCGGGAGAGCGACGGCCGCGGCGCCGACGTCGTCGTCGAGGCCTCAGGCCGCCCGGCCGTGATGGCCACCGCCCTCGAACTCGCCGGCTTCCGTGGTCGCGTCGTCTACATCGGCATCGACGTGGGCGCCTCCGCGCCCGCGAAGCTCGGCCTGATCCAGTCCAAGGAGCTCGACATCCGCGGCGCGATCGGCTCTCCCGGGGTCTGGCCCGCCACCCTGCGCTTCATCGCTCGCAGCGGCATCGACCTCGGCCACCTCGTGACGAAGGAGTACGAGGTCGACGACGCCCTGACCGCGCTGGAGGAATCCCAGAAGACCGACAAGAACATCAAGGTGCACCTGCGCTTCAACGGCACCCTCTGACCCGGCCCGCAGTCGAAGGAGACATCCCATGGGACGTGTACAGGACAAAGTCGCGATCGTCACCGGTGCCGGCAACGGCATGGGACGCGCCATCTCGCAGCTCTTCGCCGAGCAGGGCGCGGCCGTGGCCGTGACCGACATTTCCGAGAAGGACGGCGCGGAGACCGTCCGGCTGATCGAGGAGGCCGGCGGCAAGGCGGCGTTCTGGCGCCTCGACGTCAGTGACGAGGCGGCGGTCGAGTCCGTGTTCGGCCAGGTCGCCGACAGGTTCGGCAAGGTCGACATCCTCGTCAACAACGCCGGTATCTCCGGTGTCGACAAGCCCACCGACCAGGTGACGGAGGCCGAGTGGGACACGGTCTTCGCCGTCGACGTCAAGGGCGTCTTCTTCTGCACCAAGCACGCCATCCCGCACATGCGGCGCAACGGCAAGGGCAGCATCGTCAACCTGTCCTCGATCTACGGTCTGGTCGGCTCCCACGAGATGGCGCCGTACCACGCCGCGAAGGGCGCGGTGACGATCATGACGAAGAAGGACGCCGCCACCTACGGCCGGGAGAACATCCGGGTCAACTCGGTCCACCCGGGCACGATCCTCACCCCGTTCGTGCGGGAGGTGGCGAGCCGCGGCGAGGGCGGCCTGCGGGGCTACCTCGACATCATGGAGCCCAAGCACCCGATCGGGCACGTCGGCGAACCCGAGGACGTCGCCTATGCGGTGCTGTTCCTGGCCAGCGACGAGGCCCGGTTCGTGCACGGGGCCTCGCTCACCGTGGACGGCGGCTACACGGCGGTCTGATCCGTCGCGGCGGTCGAACGAAGGGCCCACACCCTGTGCGGTGTGGGCCCTTTCGTCGTTTCCGGTGGCGCGTGCGCCGCGATCAGTGGTTGCGGCCGACCACGAACCAGATCGCCACGCACGTCTCGTCGAACGGGTTGCTGAGCCGATGCGGGATCGAGGAGTCGAAGTTCAGGCTGTCCCCGGGGCCGAGGACCTGGCGGGCGAACGCCACCTGGACCTCCAACCGGCCGGACAGGATGTGGAAGTACTCCTTGCCCCCGTGGTTCATCAGGTTGTCCGCCGGGCAGGATTCGGTGCCCGGCGGATAGGTCACCCGCAGGAACTCGACATCCGGATCGTCCGTCGGAGTCAGCCGTTCCCACCGGACGCCGTGCAGGTAGAGCTCGGGGCGGTCGTCGTGGCGCTGCAGGCCCGGCAGAGCACCGACCTCGGGCAACGGCACCAGGTCGTTCGTCCGCGCCTCACCGGCGGCGGGCTCGGTGTCGTCCTTGCGCGCCTCGGGGCGGTCCTTCTTCGTGGCTCCGCGGGTCTCCAGATCGCTCGGGGCGGCGTGTTCGGCCATCAGACTGTCCAGCGACAACCCCAGCTGAGTGACGATCGCATACAGGGTCCCGACCGACGGCGTGGCCCGTCCCAGCTCCACCTGCGAGATGAAACTCGGGGACAGGTGGACCCGGCGGGCCATCTCGCGCAAGGAGATGTTCGCCGCCTCGCGTGCCGCACGTAGCCGCTGTCCCAGCTGGGGTGCCGCGTGCTCGGCTTCCCCACCCCCGACCGCGGAAACAGCTTCGCTCATGGCGCTCTACCTTCCCACTACCTCACCGAACGTGGACGCTGTGATCGTCTTGTTCTACTGGACGGCCGGGGCGAAGTCTCTCCATGTCCCTGCATGCCTCGTCGTGTCTCTCACTGCCACGCAGCGTGCGGTGTCACTTCTCGATACTTTACAGCGCGGTGTTCAGTGTTACTATACACCCATCGTGATGACGTAGGGCACACCGACGATGAAGGATTTCTCCCATGCCAGACACCATGAACGCCGCGGTCTACTACGGCGCCCGTGACATTCGCATCGAGGAAGTCCCGATTCCCCGACCGGCGCCGGGCGAGTGTCTCGTCAAGGTGACGCGCTCCGGGATCTGCGGCACCGACGCCTCCGAGTGGACCGCCGGGCCGAAGACCTTCCCCGTCGAGCGGCGACACCCCAACAGCGGTCACCAGGGCCCGCTGATCCTCGGGCACGAGTTCGTCGGCGAGGTCGTCGAGGCCGACCCCCAGGCAGGGTTCGCCGTGGGCGACCGCGTGGCCAGCGGCGCGGGAGTCTGGTGCGGCGAGTGCCGCCGTTGCAAGGCCGGGCGCACCAACCAGTGCGTGCACTACCGGACGCTCGGCCTCAACGTCCACGGCGGCATGGCCGAATACGTCGCGGTACCGACGAAGACGCTGCGCACCCTGCCCGACGAGCTCTCCTACGACCACGCCGGTCTCGCCCAGCCGCTGGCCGTCGGCATCCACGCCGCTCGACGGTCCGGCGCCCAGCACGGCGACAAGGTCGTGATCATCGGGGCCGGCGCGATCGGCTCCTTCGTCCTGGCGGGCCTCAAGCACCTGTTCGACGTCGACGCGACCGTCATCGACTTCCCCGGCCGCAGGCTCGACCGTGCCGTGCGGCTCGGCGCCGACCGCACCCTCGGTGCCTCCCCGGACGTGGCCACCGAGATCGTCGACGTGCTCGACGGCGCCAGGCCGGACGTGGTGATCGAAGCCAGCGGGGCGCCCAACCAGCTGCCCACCGCCCTGCAGATGGTCACCGACGGAGGCCGGGTCCTCGCCGTCGGCATCCCCAAGGACAAGCCCGCGCTCGACGTGCACTCCCTGGTGTTTCGTGAAGTCACGCTGGACTCCACGCTCGCGCACGTGTGCGACACCGACATCCCCGCCGCCCTGGACATCCTCGCCGAAGGCGTTCTCGGCGCCGAACTCGCGGAAACCCCGGTGCCTCTCCACCGTCTCGGCGACGAACTCGACCGCCTCGCGGGCGGCAAGGTGGAGGGCAAGGTCCTGATCGGCCCCGCACTCTGAGCGATCCGCACCGCACCAGCCGGGCCACGTCCGGCCGGTGCGGTGCGGTTCATCGTCGCCGGGGCCGAGCCGTCCGCCTGGTGCGGACCGTCGTGAAGTGGTCCTGGAGTTCTCGGTGGCGAAATTGTGTCGCGGTACCGGACATGCGCAGCAGTCCGGCGTGGTAGGCCCAATCGAGGAATTGTCCCAGGCGTCGCGGAAGCTCGTCTCCGCGTTTCGTCCGTAGAGCGCTCACGAAATGAGCAGCCGTGCCGTCCACGCCGAGGAAGGCGACGACACCTATCGCGCAAAGGGGCACCGCATCGAGTAACGTCGCCAGGCTGAACGTCTCCCAGAGCAGGCCGTCGTCGCTCTGCAACGCCGAGTTGAGATACAAGAAGAAGACGAAGAACGACGAACTGACGCATTCCGTCCAGAGTGGCAGTCGGATCGCGCTGCTGGGTCGCTCTATCGAGTGTTGTGGATCCGTCACGAGGAAAAACAGGAAGGCGTGCACCGCCATCCAGAGAAGCAGCACCCAGAAATAGTCGTAGGACGCGACGAGTCCGTGGTATGCGACGACGAACGCAACGTTGAGCAGGACGGCGACCACGAGTGCGCGAAGGTTGACTCGACCGATGTTCCCGGCCGACTTCCAGGGCTCGCCATGATAAACCCCGATGCCGACGACGATGGCGATCAGTCCTGAGGTCAGCGCGTAGTCGAGGAGGGAATTGTCGACCCAGAAGAAGGTGGCTGTTCCCGAGAGAACGGCGGTATGGCTTCGGGTGCGGGTGGCACTCTTGCTGGTGCCCCACAGGCGGAGCGGATACAGGTCCACACCTGACTGGCCGCGTTTCGCCATCACGGCGAGATGGTCGGCCAGGGTCGTGAGCCAGCGGCCGACGTCGTCCGGCCGGTAATGGCTGTGCTCGTCGCGAGGATGGTGGCGGGTGAGTGCGGGAACCAGCTGGGCGAACAGGAACTTCTCCAGTTCGTCCGCGTCCATCTCGCACATCCGGGCGGGCTTGGTGTCCGGGCTCTGAAAGACCGCCGTTGCGAGATAGAGCCGCAGGGGAGTGGTCAAGCAGGCGGCGAGTCGGCCTCTCGGGTGTTTCCGCAGTGTGGTCGCCACGCGCCGCCACCGTTTCTGGAGGCCGTCCTGCTGCGTGGAGTCGGGGAAGCGGTATGCCAGCCAGGAAATCACCTGCTCGGCGTCCAACGGCTGGAGGGTGACGGCGGTCGCGTCCTGCAGCACTCCGCCGGATTTCCTCGCCAGTCGCGCGTAGCGGTGTGCACGGCAGGTCAGCACGACCGGTCCGGGTGCCGACCCGACGGGATCGTTGAGCGCGGCCAGTACTTGCTGTGCTCGGGGTGCGTCGCCGTCGTCGGGATCCATCTCGTCGAGGCCGTCGAGGATGGGCAGCACCCAGCCGTTGTCGACCAGAGCCCGGGCGATCGCCTTGGGTGTCCCACGGACGGTGAGCTGCCTGGTCATCCAGTCGTCGAGCGCAGCGCGGAGGAGGCCGGCGTCGACGGTGCTCGTCGGCGCGATGAAGGACGGCAGACTCAGCCGCACGGGAACCCGCACCGTCGTCCGACCACCGGATTCGAGTGCTGGTCGAGCGCGGTCGGCGAGGTCGCGAAGCAGCTGCAGGACGAGGACCGTCTTGCCGGAACCAGCCGCTCCGAGGACCAGAAGCCGACCCAGCTCCAAGGTGTCGTAGAAGTCGGTGACGGTGTTCAGTGACCCGGTCACGGTGCCGCCGTCGGTGCGCCATGTCACCTGCGCCGCCTCGGGTTGAGCGAAACCGACGTCGGCGGGACGCGCACGGCCGGTGTCGCCCAGCAACGTCGCCAGCGTCCGTGCCTCGGTCGTGGCGACGACGTCCAGGAGTCTGCGTGCTTCCCTCGCGAGGACAAGGGGATCGTCGGCCCGGGGACGGGCGCGCCAGCCCCAGATGAGCGGTGGCAGTCCGAGCAGCATCGTCAGCGGCAGCGCCAACACGTTCGCGATCCCCGCGCCGTCGTCGCCGTCGGTCAAGCTCAGCAACCACACCGTGGCAACGACGATGCTGACGAGAAACGCCGTGATCCCGACACCGACTCCCAGTGCGGAGCGCCCAGACCAGACTCGACCTCTCACGACCAACTCCCCAGGACACCGCCGGAGACAACGTATCCGGCACGTGCGCCGTTGGCGAGGGCCAAGCGGGGAGGTCGGCGATGGCGGACGAGCTTCTGCGAGCTCGTCACGCAGCACAAGCTGCTGGGCCTTTCCGCGACGCGGGCACGGCATCGACCCTGGTCAGCGGCACCGGCCACAAATGGCCGCCGCTGTGGCCTTCCCGCTTCCCTCCCGGCGCCGTGAGGATCGGTGTCACCTCGGGCCGGGTGTGCCGGTGTTCGAGTTGGGTTGCCTCAACAGGGGCCGAGACGACTGGGGAGATGTTCGCATGACGATGACGACAGGCCGGCGACTGATCGCGCTCGTCGGGGGTGTCGCGCTCGCCGCCACCGCCGGCATCGCGCCCGCCACGGCCACACCGGCCGACGACCACGCGGAAACGCAGGCGGTGCTCGACGCCTACCACGCCAACACGGGGCCGGGGGCCGCCGTGCACGCGGGCGACAGCACCGAGAGCTGGACCCTCTCCAGCGGGACCGCCACGGTCTTCGAGGATCGGCCGATCACGGCGACCGATCACTTCCGGATCGCCAGCCAGACGAAAACGTTCACGGCGGCCGTGGTGCTCCAGCTCTTCGACGAGGGCAGGGTCGACCTCGACGCGCCGATCGAGCAGTACCTGCCGGGTGTGGTGACGGTGAACTTCGACGGCACCGTCATCACGGTGCGGCAGCTGCTCAACCACACCTCCGGACTCCCGCGCGACGTCGCGGGCGCGGCCGCGAACCCGGACGGCACGTACGAATTGGCCGCCTTGGTGGCCTCGGCGATGGACGACGCCCCGCAGTCCGCGCCCGGCGAGGCACTCAACTACTCCAACATCGGCTACCTCGTCCTGGGCATGCTGATCGAGGACCTCACCGGCCAGAGCGTCGGGGACGCGATCACCGAGCGGATCATCGAACCGCTCGGGCTGACCGACACGTCGTTCCCCGCGCCCGGAGATCGGGAACTCCCGGCGCCGTATGTGAACGGCTACCAGGGGTTCAAGGTGGGAGGAGCCTTCGTCTGGCTCGACTGGACGACCCGGATCGAGCTGTCGGCGTGGAGTTCGGCCGGCGCGATGGCCTCCACCTTCGAGGATCTGGCGACCTTCTACCGCGCGCTTCTCGACGGTGACGTGATCTCCGAGGCGGCGCTCGACGAAATGCGTGGCGCGCCGAACTCCGTCTACGGGCTGGGCTTGTTCGCGCAGGAGCTGACCTGCGGCGGGGTCGCCTGGGGGCACAACGGCCGACTGGCGACCGGACATGCGTCGCGCACGATGGTGACCGAGGACGGTCGCTTCGCCTCGGTCCTGACCAACACCGTCGGTCTCATCCAGCCGAGCGACCCGTCGGAAGCCGACGTCGTCGACGCCGCCCTCTGCGAAGGGCAGTGATGACTCGATAAGCCTTCCCGAGCCCGCTCGGTAGGGAATGCTTGATCGGGACGCGGACCGCCCCGCGTCACCGGGCGTCGTGTGGCGGGCACCCAGCCGTGGGTGCCCGCCTTCGGCGTTCGACGCACGTGATCGACCGCCGCCGCGGCGAGGAGGAGTCCCGTGAGCTACCGACCTGTCCTGCCCACCCTGCCGCTGGACCTGCCCCGCGGCCACCTCGCGTTTCCGTCCGTGGCGCGCCTCGACGACGGGCGTCTGCTTCTCGTGTGGCGTCGCGGCAGCGATCACTACCTCGCCCGCGACGGCGTGATCGAGGCCGCTGTCAGCGACGACCTCGGCGTGACCTGGACCCGGATCGGCGGGCTCGCGGATTCCGTGGATCTGCGTGACCCGTGTGTCGCGAACATCGGCGGCACCGTGTGGCTCACGTACTTCAAGGGCAGGCGCGAATCCCGCGCCGACGGGGCGTTCGTGCGCCGCAGCGACGATCAGGGCGCGACGTGGGGACCCGAGTACCGGATCGACCCGGACCTGCATCAGGCCGCCATCTGTGCGCCGCTCGTCGAGCGTCCGGACGGGCAGTTGCTGGCGGTCTACTACGGTCGCCACTCCGGCGACACGTTCGACAGTGTCTGGGCGGCCACCAGCGTCGACGGGCGAACCTGGACGTCGGAGCGGCTCGTCCGGGGCACCGCGCGCGCCTACCAGGAGCCGTGGGCGGCACGGCGCGGGGACGAGCTCGCCGTCACCTTCCGGTGGGGCGGGGCGGACGGCGTGGGCGGTGTCCAGTCGCGCGACGGCGGCACGACGTGGGGAACACCGACCCGCCTGTTCACGGGTACCGGCCGCCCGTCGTCGTGCTGGGACGGCGACCGGTTGGTCATCGTCTACCGCGGCGAGCACGGGCACGCGACGATGCGGTCCCTGCGCGGTGACGTGCTGTCGGCGCCGCGGATCGTGCACCGGGCCGCGCCGGGCGGCATGATGACCTACGCCCACCCGCTCGCGGTTGACGGCCAGCTGTTCTGCCCGCTGTCCACAGAGGACTCGAAGGGGGTGGAGTCCGAGCTGCGGCTGACCTACCTGTCCACGGGCGGGCAGACTCCGCTCGGCTGGGTGCCCACGGGCACCCTCGCGGTGCTCACCGACTACGACGCCACGCTGGCCGCCGAGGTGTTCGACCGGCCCGACGGCCCGCCACCGGGCTGGCGGAACCTGCGCGGCTCCGTGGTCGTGCGCGACGGAGCGCTCGTCTCCACCACCGCCGACAGCAACCCCGACGTCGCCGTCCTGCCGACCGGGTCGGCCGATGTCACCGTGAGCGCGGATCTGCGCTGGACCGGCATGTCCGGCACCGGCGTCGTCGTGCGCGCCGTCGACGCGCAGAACTACCTGTGGTTCACCGCCGAGTCGGGCGGAACCGTGCTGCGCCTGTACAAACGGCAGGGCGGCACCGTCACCAAGCTCGCCGGCGTCTACGGCGACACCGCCGCGACCGTGTGGCACCGCTACCGCGTCGACGTGCGCGGCCCGCTGGTGCGCTGCTTCCTCGACGACGAACCGGTCATCGACCACACCCTCACCAGCGCCGACCAGACGCGGTTCGGGCGCGCGCACCTGCACGGCGTGGTCCTCAACGCCCCGGACGGCGGAACGCACACGTGCCGTCGCCTCACCGTGCACGCGTGAAGCCGACCGTCACACTGCTCGTTCACCATGCGGCCAGGGCGACGTTCGAACGGCCGTGTCGAGGCGATGGGTGCGCCGACGTGGTCAGCCGCCCGGCAAGGGGTGGGGGTAGCGCTTCAACACGGCCGGTGGTGCGGGCGGCGCGGGCCAGGCGATGACGTAGTAGCGGTCGAGACCATCGAGGCCGTCGGCGCTGATGGTGTCGAAGCCGATGCAGTACACGCGGACGCGGTAGTCGCCTGGTGGCAGCGGGATCCGGGGAGTCCTGTCGGTGACGGCGAAGTCCACCAGAACGACGGCGCCGCTGTCGATGTGCAGGCCGGCTTCGGCGATGTGGTCCCAGGCTTCCGGGTCGTGGTCGGGTTCGGCGGTGCGGGCTTCGAAGGTCACGGGAACGGTCATGCGGCGGGCCGTGCCGACACCGATGCCGCCGTGGTGCTGGGCGATGACATCGGCGATGAGTCGTCGGTGAAGTCGTCACCCGGTTCGAACTCGACGGCGGGGTCGCGGATGGTGAAGCTGTTGTAGTCGGCGAAGACGTCGAGCCGGGCGTAGGCGAGTCGCCGGTAGCCGCCCGTGGACCCGACGGGTGCTTGTTCGGACATCAGGTCGACTCGCGATCGGCCGGGGAATCGTCGTCTGCCGGGCGCCGAGGGCGAGAGTATCTCGCATCGCCTCCGGTGCTCGTCGCGCGTGCGATGCGCCGCCCGACCAGTCGTTCCGCCGTGGCGAGCGGATACCACCCCGCGCCCGTCACCTCGGACTCCTGGACACGCCCCACCTTCGCGTGCGCGGTGGTGAACGCATAACCGAAGTCGAGGTGGTAGTGGGGCGGTTCGTTCTTCTCCGGCCGTGCGGGGACGGGACCGTACTCGACGTAGACGGGGTCCGTGGATGCCGGGAACACCGTGTCGGCGTGGACACCGGTTTCCTCCGTCAACTCGCGCAGTGCGGCGTCGACCAGTGTGGTGTCGGTCGATTCGAGATGTCCACCGGGCTGCAACGTGATCCCGTACGCGCGGTGCTGGACCAGGAGGACCTCGGTCCCGTTGCGGACCAGCAGCGCGCCGACCGTCGCGTGCATCGGGAAGGTCCTCCGGGAGGCGAACCCGCTCCCGCCCGACAGCAGTCGCATGGGGACGGTCAGCTGCGCGGCTTCGGCCGGATGGCGCCGGAGGTAGGCGGCGAGTGTGCCTGCGATGTGGGAGTCGCTGATCGTCATGCGTTCACCCTCTCGCCGCCCACGCTCGGTCGTTCAGTCCTTCGCGTCGAGAGCGGGTGGAGTGTGCGCGCAGGCCAGCCACGCACCGGCCCAGTCCGCGTGGTCCTGGCCCACACCGTTGCCGCCGTCCTGGACCACGAGCCGGAGCTCGTCGACGTCGGTGACGTCCACCTCGACGTATTGGCGGCCGGAAGCCGGTGTCACCGCACCGCTGTTCCACAGCACCTCGCCGTCGCCGACGACCTCGAACACGACCCGGGCGGCGCCGCCGACCTCGTCGTCGATGCCGTAGTCGGTGATCAGCTGTGAGCACCCTCCGCCGAGGTCGACGGTGAGCCCGGAGACCGCGTGCGCGCCGATGCCCTTGGAGTAGGTCCGCCCGGCGATGCTCAACGTCGTGCCGTCACCGGCCTCGTCCTCGCCGTTGGAACGGTCCCGCTCGATGGGGCCCCACCCGTTCACCTCGTCCGACCAGGCCACGTCGGAGACGTGGACACCGCCGGAGACGAGGTCGAACGTCGCGGGTTCGGACAACCGCTCGCCGTCGAGGGACAGGCTCGCGGTGACGGTGCTCCAGCCGGTCTGCCCGTCGGGGTGGAGCGGCACGGTCATCGTCGTCGTCGAGTGTGGTGGGAGCTCCGCTTCGAGGTCGGAGGACTCCACGCGCCAGAAGTCCAGACCGGTGAGATCCAGCCGCACCGTCGCCGGTTCCACCGAGGCGTTGCGGACGGGCACCGAGAGGGTCACCGGCGCTGTGGCGTCGGGAGAGCCGGCACGGTCGACGGTGATCGGGCCGTCGGCCGCCACCGGCGCCTCCACGGTCGGCACCCAGGTGAACGAGCCCACCCGCTCGCCGTCGGCGACGACGTCCCCGGCGACGACCGTCAGATTGCGCGCTTCCTCGGGCACGTCCACCCGCACGCGCCAGGTCTTCGACTCACCGGCGGCCACGTCGGTCGTCTCCGGAGCGACGACCTCGACCGCGTCGGACGGCCAGGCCGGAAGCGTCAGCTCGACGTCGTCCAGCGCCTCGTCGGCCGCGGCCACCGTCACCTCGAACTCGGCCGTCGAGCCGTAGGCCACGCCGTCCGGCGCGTCGACCGTGGTCCGCGCGCCGTCGCTGCCCAGGGCATCGGTGACGGCGGCCCGCTGCTGGAGCAGCTGCGCCCACGCCGCCGGTCCGTCGGGCGTGTCGGCGTCCACGCCGTCGAGTGCCGCCCGCAGCACCGCGGAGTCCTCGCCCAGCTCGGTGCGCGCCAGGTCGAGCACCTCGGCGTCGTCCTGACCGTCGCGGAACACCTCCCAGCGGACCGACGACACCGGGCCGTCGGCACCGGGATAGACGAGGTACTCGTCGCCCTGCCCGTAGCGGAAGCTCGGATCGCGGTAGACGTCCTCCGGCCAGGAGTTGTACGTCCAGCGCAGATAACCGTCGAGGTCGCGCTGCTCGACCACCCAGCCGAGTGCGCGAGTCGAGACGGGCGGCGACGCGGTCACCGTGTTGGGTGTCTGCGGCTCGTAGTAGGTGTAGAAGAGGGTGGGCTGGCCGTCGGCACGTCGCCGCTGGATCAGCTCGTCGGGCACGTCGTCGAGGAACGAGTAGTTGAAGCTGACGTACTCCGAGATGTCGGCTTCGGCGAGCGAGTTGGCCGCCAGCGCGATCTTGTCCGACCACGCCGGGTCGGCGTCGGCGATCACGTCGAAGGCGACCTCCATCGTCTCCGCAGGCCGCTCGTCGAAGGCCAGGCGGGTCTGCTCGAACCAGCCCTTCTCCTCCAGGTGGGCCCGGAAGTCGCGCAGGAACGCCGTCCACGCCTCGCGGTAGCGGGCGTCACCGAGACCCACCTCCTCCCGGACGCGCTCACCGGTGCGGGTGTCGGTGTAGTGGAGGAGCTCCGAGCCCTGGAACTGCAGCATCGCGAAGGCGTGGATGGCACCGTCGATGCCCGCCTCGCGCGACTCCTCGACGTACCGGTCGAAGGCGGTGTAGTCGAAGGTGAACTCCGAGCCGTCCCAGCGCCATTCGACCGTGGAGCGGTAGTGCGACCAGGTCTGCGGACGCCACTCGCCCTCGTGCTGGACCATCCACGGATCCTCGGTGATCGCGACGTCCACGACGCGCTGTCCGTGGTCGGCGAGGTCCTCCAGGTAGGGGCGCAGGCCCTTCCAGTGCCCCTCGCTCCACGGTTCGACGCCGAGGTGGTCGGCCACCGCGTCCGGGTGCGCCCAGAGATCCAGCACGAAGGGCCGGTCCTCCATGTCCCGCAGGGCGACGTCGGGCACGTCGACCCGCAGCGGCCAACGACCGAGCTCCCCGCTCGCGTCGCGGACGACGACGTCGCCCGTGTACGCGCCGGGAGCGGTGCCTGCGGGGATCTCGACCGTGATCCAGGCCGCCTGGTTGCGCCCCTTGCCGACGTCCACGGTGTCGACCTCGCGCAGCGGGTCGGCCACCACGCCGCCGCGCACCTCGTCCGGGATGAATTGCGGATAGCGGACGGTGACGGAGTCCTGGGGGAGGGGGCGTCCGGGCCCGCGCAGTCTCGACACGGTGACCTGGAGATCCTCGGCGCCGTGCGGGGCGGTGACCGCCAGCTGCGCCGACGCGCGGCCCGCCACCGGCACTTGCAGGCGCAGCGTGTGATCGGCCGCGAGTGGCTGACCTTGGTCGCCGACGCGGGGCACGCGCACGAACGAGGACGCCTCGAAGGCACCGGACGGCACCCAGACCGACGTGGTCGCCTCCGACGGTGCGGGCTGGGTCAGGTCGACCGGCTCCATGGCGACCGTGCGGTCGGCGCTCGCGCCGTCGGGGCCGTCGGCGCGGGCCCGGAACTCGGGCGCCCATTCCCCGGCGGCCAGGTCGGCTTCGGTGACCGTGTGCCGGACCGACTTGCAGACGTAGGAGTCGCCGGGCGCGAGCGGGTCCGCGTGGTCGCAGCTCGCCGCGTTGTCGGGACCGGTCAGCCGCACGGACGTCAGGGGCACGGTGCCGGTGTTGGTGACCCGGATCCACGGCGCGATCTTGTCGTCCAGCAGCCCGTCGGCACCGGTCGTGTAGACGGCGTCGAGCACGGGCAGGACGTCGAGGTCGGCGCGCGGCGGGGGCGACGGGTTGTCGACGGACACGGTCGCGCGCGTCGACGAGCTCTCGCCCTTGACGGCGTAGCGAAGGGACAGTTCGTGCTCCCCGGCCGCGACGTCGTCGGCCGGGGTCACGGGCAGAGTCACCGTGTGCGCGCGTCCGGGCCGGAGAGCGGGCACGACCGCGTGGCGCGCCGACCATCCGTCCTTCTCGTCGAGGGCGACCTTCCCGGCGGGCAGGGTGCGGTCGGTCAGGTTGGTCACCGTCACGGACAGCTCCGACGACGTGCCCGCGGGCAGCGCGCCGTCGGCCTCGACGGTCACCGGCGCACAGACGCCGTCGAGCCAGTCGAGGTCGAAGCGCGTGAACGACAGGTGCCGGTAACCCTCGCGCTCGAAGAACAGGCCGTACTCCCCGTCACCGAGCGGAGTGAGCGTCGAGTACGCGGCGGCGCCGTGCTCGACCACCTTGCGCACGGGCCAGGTCTCGCCGTCGTCGCACGACAGCTTCACCGTGAGGTTGCGCCGGATGCCGGTGTCCTCGGTGTTGCTGAACAGCAGCCACCGGGCTCGCGGGTCGTCCGGCTCGGCGTCCGGGAAGGCGCGGATGATCGACCCGTTGTTGGCCGGGTCGACGAGTTCGGTGTCCTGCTCGAAGGGCGTGTAGGTCTCGCCGCCGTCCTCGGACACCGCCGTCAGCCGGTACGGCGCCGCGCGGCTGTTGAGCAGCACCCGGCCGTCGGAGAGTTCGACGGTCTTGTTCTCGTCGGCCCCGGGGCCGACTGGTTCGCCGGTCTGCCAGGTCTCGCCGTGGTCGTCGCTGTAGGCGGTGACGGCGTAGTTCTGGCCGTCGTGGCGGACCGTGTACTGCTGGATCAGCCGGCCTGCGTGCTCTCCCCGCCGCAACTGGATGCCTTCGCCGGACGCCGCGAACATGCCGCCCCAGGCGGGGTCCTTCACCAGGTCGGTGATCCGGCGGTGCTGCCAGGTCTCGCCGTTGTCGTCGCTGTAGCTGTAGTCGGGATGGAGGATGTCGGGGTCCGACGGGTCGTTGCCGGTCTCGGAGTCGCCGTAGCCCCGGTTGATCGAGGCGGCGTAGAACACGAAGACCCGCCCGGTCTCGCGGTCCACGAGCAGGCTCGGGTCGCCGTAGCCGTTCGGGGCCGGATCCTGGCGGATCACCTGCTGGGGGCCCACGTCGTGCCGCCGTCGGTGCTCCGTCGCATGAGGAGCGCGATGTTGGACGGCAGGTCGGCCATCGTGGGACGGCCGTCGTACACCGCCAGGAGATCCCCGTTGGGCAGCGTCGTCAGCGCGGGAATGCGGTAGCGGGGATGGCTGCCCTCGTAGCGCGAGGCGAGGTCGGTCACCGGGAGTCCGCCGGAGGTGGTGACCCCGGTCGGCGCGGTTGCGGGGGTCGCCGAGCTCGCGGACCGGTCGGGCAGGTCGGGTTCCGCCGGGGCGGCTGCCGCAACGGGAGTCAGCAGTCCCAAAGCCAGGGTCGCCGCGGTGGTCAGCGCGAGTACGGACCGGTTCATCAGACCCCCGGATGCTCGAAGTTGATCGGTTCTACCGTGAAACGATCAACATTTACCGTGATCCGCTCGGGGTCGAATGTCAAGATTCAATTGTCGGAGGGCCGAGCATGCGCGGGGAGGGCGGAGGTCGTCGCGGGTGCTGCGGCACCTCACACCCAGCGCGCGCCGGCGGGTAGTCCCAGCCGCTGCGAGCGGGCGTTCGCGAGCAGTTCCATGAGGGCCAGTGCGGTTCGCGAGAGGGGCCGCGCGGGGTCGTGCACGAGGCAGATGTCGCGTTCGACGACTGGTTCGACCAGGGGGCGGGAGTCGACGTCGGCGAACCTCATCATGGGCAGCACGAGCCCGGGGACGGCGGAGACGCCGAGGCCCGACGCGGTGAGTCCGGCGACGGCGCCGACGTTGCGGGCCTGGGTCACCGGGCCGAGTCGCACACCGCATCGGGACAGTGTTCGGTCGACGTAGGCGCGGATGCTGCTGGTCGGGTCGAAGGCGACGAAGTCCTCGCCGGTGAGGTCGGTCCAGGTGAGTTCGTCCCGATCGGCGAACCGGTGCCCCGGGGGGAACACGCACACGAACCGGTCGACCGCGATGCGCCGGGCGTGCAGGGTGGGCGGCACGGTCGCGGCGACCGTGATCGCCATGTCGGCGCTGCCGCGCGTGACGTGGTCGAGAACGTCCTGTGACAGTCCATCGCGGACGGTCACGGCGACGTCGGGCCGCGCCGCCCGGAACACCGCGAGGACGTGCGGCACCATCGTGGCGGCGAGTGACGGCAGTGCGGCGATCGACGCCGAGCCCCGGGTCCCGGCCAGGTAGCCCTCGAAGTGGTTCATGGCGGTGTCGAACTCGGCGAGCAGTCGACGGGCGATGGTCAGGAACTGTTCGCCGTCCGCGGTGGGCACCACCCGGCGAGTCGTGCGCTCGAACAGGCTCACCCCGAGGCGTTGCTCCACGTCGAGCACCGTGCGACTCATCGAGGACTGGGCGACGTGCAGCTCCCGCGCCGCACCGGTGTAGCCGCCCGCATCGGCGACCGCGACCACGGCACGCAGATGCCGTATCCCGATGTCTATGCCCACAGCGCATCAATCTATCCGAAACTGATGGTGGACTTGAATAGTGCCTGGCCTCACACTCGTGATCCACGATGCGCTGCCGGACTTCTCCGGCGTAGTCGCACTCCGGGTCGCCGAGGGAGAGGTCTGGGTCGATGTTGTCCCTGATGGGTTTTCTGACCATCGGCGTGATCCTCGCTGTGCTGCTGAGCAACCGAGTAGCCGCGGTGGTCGCACTGGCGGGTGTCCCGATTCTCGGTGGCCTGATCGCAGGCTTCTCTCCCGCGGAGATCGGCGGGTTCGTCTCCGACGGGCTCGGCGGCGTCGTCGGTGTCACCACGATGTTCGTGTTCGCGATCATCTACTTCGGACTTATGCGCGATGCGGGCATGTTCGACCCGATCATCGACCGCATCGTGTCCCTCGCGGGGAACGCGCCCGTGACGGTGTGCGTGGCGACCACACTGCTGGCGTGCGCGGCACACCTGGACGGCGCCGGAGCCACGACGTTTCTGATCACCATCCCGGCGATGCTGCCGCTGTTCGACCGGCTGGGCATGAGCAGGCTCGTTCTCACCACGTGCGTCG
>NZ_CM001466.1:4505010-4513291 GCF_000231055.2 Saccharomonospora azurea NA-128
CTGCTCGGGCGGCGCGAGCAGCGCAGGCTCGCCGGGCTTGCCGAGCACACGCACCAGGCGCAGGGCGTGACCGCCGGTGCGGGTAGCTCGGGCAGCGTTGTCACCGGCCCCGTGTCCGGCGGCGCCGGTGGGGAGGGAGCGGCCGGTGAGGACACCGGGGAGGAGCTGCGCCGACCGCACCTGTTCTGGGTCAACATCGCCCTGACGGTCGCGGTCATCGCCTGCCTCGTCGCCGGGGTGGCGCCTCCGGAACTGTTGTTCCTGGTCGCGACACTGATCGCGTTGCTGCTGAACTACCCGGGCCTGAAGCGGCAGACCGCCCGGATCGAGGCTCACTCCAAGGGCGCCATGCTCATGGCCACCACCCTGCTCGCCGCGGGCGTGTTCCTCGGCATCCTCGAAGGCAGCGGGATGATCGAGGCGATGGCGTCGACGGCCGCGGGGCTGATCCCGGACGGAGCCGCGCCCGCCCTGCCGATGATCGTCGGTGTCCTCGGCGTGCCGTTGAGTCTGTTGTTCGGACCGGACGCGTACTACTTCGGGGTCATGCCGGTCCTGATCGGCGTCGGCGAGCAGTTCGCGGTGTCCGGCATCGACATCGCGACGGCCTCGCTGATCGGCGAGGAGACCGTCGGCTTCCCGATCAGCCCGCTGACCGGCTCGTTCTACCTGCTCGTGGGACTCGGCGGGGTCGACATCGGACGACATATCCGGCATCTCGTCGGCTGGGCCTGGCTCGTCAGCATCGTGATGCTGCTCGTCGCCGTCGCGACCGGGGCGGTGCCGCTGTGGGCAGCATGAGCAGAGCCACTGTGCGGCTGGGAGCTGGCGCCGGTTTCGCCGGGGACAGGATCGACCCGGCCGTGGACCTGGCCCGCCGGGGCGAGCTGGACTTCCTGATCTTCGAGTGTCTCGGTGAGCGGACCGTCGCCGCCGCACACGCCCGCAGGCTGACCGATCCCACCACGGGTTACGACCCGCTGCTGCGGGCGCGACTCCGCGCGGTCCTGCCCCACACCGGTCGTGGCGGCACCAGGGTGGTCACCAACTCCGGGGCGGCGAACCCGGAAGCGGCGGGTGAGCTCGCCGTTCGCGTCGCCGCCGAACTCGGCGTGCGCGCGCGGGTCGCGGTCGTCGGCGGGGACGACGTGCTCGACCTGGTGCGCCGCGTCGACCCCGTGGTGTGGGAGACGTCCGCGCCGCTGTCCGCCTGCCCCGAGGATCTGATCTCGGCCAACGCCTACCTGGGCGCGGACCCCGTCGTGGAGGCCCTCGACCAGGGTGCCGACGTGGTCGTGACCGGACGGCTGGCCGATCCGGCCCTGTATCTGGGGCCGCTGCGGTACGCGCACGGCTGGGACACCGACGACTGGGAACTGCTCGGCGCGGGCACCGCGGTGGGCCATCTGCTGGAGTGCGCGGGACAGCTCACCGGCGGCTACTTCGCCGACCCCGTCACGAAGCCGGTCCCGGACCTCGCGCGCCTGGGATTCCCGTTCGCCGACGTCGCCGCGGACGGCACCGCCGAACTCGGCAAGCTGGCGGGCACCGGGGGCCGGTTGGACACCCGGACCTGTGCCGAGCAACTGCTGTACGAAGTGGACGATCCCACCGCGTACCTCACCCCCGACGTCGTCGCGGACTTCTCCGAGGTCGGCTTCACCGGCACCGGCGAGCACCGGGTCCGCGTCGCGGGCGCCACCGGGCGACCTCGGCCGGACCAGCTCAAAGTGACCCTCGGGTTCCGCGGAGGCTGGCTGGGGGAGGGGCAGATCAGCTACGCGGGCCCCCGCGCTCTGGACCGGGCCCGCCTGGCGGGCGAGATCGTGCGCGAGCGGCTCGTGCGGGTGCACGGCGTCGACGAGAGCGCGATCCGGGTCGAGTACATCGGCGCGGGTGCGGCGTTCCGGGGTCTCGCGGCCGACACCCAGCCGTTCGAGGTGCGCCTGCGGGTGTCCGCGCGCGTCCCCGACCCCGATCACGCCGAGGTGATCGGCTGGGAGGTGGAGTCGCTCTACACCAACGGCCCGGCGGCGGGCGGCGGCGCCACCCGGTCCCGGCGCGAGACCGTCGTCGTCCGCTCGTGCCTGTTGCCCCGTCGTCTCGTGACCCCCTCGGCCCACCTGTTGGAGACGTGATGCCCACCGTCCTGCTCGACGACCTCGCCGACGTCCGCGCGGGCGACAAGGGCGACGCGCTGATGCTGGCGGTGTTCCCGCGCGACCCGGCCGACGTGGACCTGCTGACGTCCCGTCTCACGGAGGAGGTCGTGGCGCGGCATTTCGGCACTGCCGTCACCGGTCCGGTGACCCGCACCGTGCTGCCGCGCCTGCCCGCTCTGGTGTTCGCGATCCCCGGTGTCCTCGCGGGCGGGGTCACCGGCTCCACCGTCCTCGACGGACACGGCAAGACGCTCAGCTACCACCTGCTCACGGTGGAACTGACGATCTGACCCATCACCGAGAAAGAGGCCGGAATGAGACCAGCTCGACGAGAACGCGCTCATCCCATGCGCCCGGCGCGTCGCGTTCTCGCCTGCGCGGCGAGCATCCTCATGGCACTGACGCTGTCGGTGACCCCGGGCGCCCCGGCGGCCGGGGCCGCACCGGAGTCTGCCGCTGCCTCCGCCGCCCTGCCGGACGACCCCTTCTTCGCCTACGACCGTCCGCCGGAGTACCAGGTGGTGGCCGAGGACGTGCACGTGCCGCTGCGCGACGGCAGCCACGTGGTGTGCCGGCTGTACCGGCCGGGGGACACGCCGACACGCCCGGCGACCGGGCGGTTCCCCGGCATCGTCTACGAGTACACCGCCTACGCCGACAACGCGGAGGCCTTCGGCGACGGCGCGGCCTACTTCGTCCGCCGCGGCTACAACGCACTGGTGTGCCAGGCCCGCGGCTCGGGCGAGTCGCCGGGCTCGCTGGACCCGTTCAGCCCCCAGGAGCAGCGGGACAACTACGACGTCGTCGAGTGGCTCGCCGCGCACCCGGCGTCGACCGGACGCATCGGCCAGATGGGGGTCAGCTACGGGGGCCACAGCGCGCTGCTGGTCGCGGTGAACCAGCCGCCGCACCTGGAGGCGATCATCCCGATGAACGGCATCCACGACTGGTACGAGGACACGATCTACCACGGTGGGATCTACTCCGCCCGCATCCGCGACTGGCAGCGGCAGGTGGCACCCGACACTCTCCGCACCTATGCGGAGCACCCGCTCTACGACGACTTCTGGCGCGACCGCAGCGTCATGTCCCGCTGGGACCGGCTCACCGTCCCCACACTGGAGATCAACGGCTGGTACGACCGCTACCGCGACGGCATGGTGAAGAACTACCGGGCCCGGCCCGGCAACGTGTGGCTGATCTCGGGTCCGTGGGAGCACGGCTACCCGGAGGGCCAGTACGCCGACATCGGCAAGGGTGCCTACCTTGCCTGGTGGGATCACTGGCTCGCGCAGGATCCCGACGCCCCGCTGCCTGCCACGCCCGTCACGTCGTACGAGGTGCCGGGGCCCGGTGCCGGCCGCGGATGGCGCCAGTTCGAGCAGTGGCCACCGCGGGACGCCCACGGCGTGACCTTGCGGCTCGGAACGGACGGGATGCTCAGCCGGGCGGCGGGACGACCCGGGACGGCCGCGTTCGACGTCAACACCGAGTCCGAGCCCCCGCAGGAACACGAGCAGGTGACGTTCGAGACCGCACCGCTGCGCCGGGACCTTGTCCTCGCCGGGGACGCGAGCGCACGGATCCGGGCGTCCTTCGGAGCAGAGGACGGACATCTCGCGGCGGTGCTCTACGACCAGGCACCCGACGGCACCAGCACGAGGATCACCGAGGGCTGGCTCAAGGCCAGCCACCGTGACACGCACACCGACCTCGCCCCGGTCGAACCGGGGCGGGTCTACGACCTGGACGTGCACATCCGGCCGACGCACTACCGGCTGTCCGCGGGACACAGCCTGGTCCTGCGGATCTCCAGCGACGACTACCCGGCGATCGACTCCAGCGCGCCTCCCGGCCGGGTGGAGGTGAGCACGGGCGCCGCCGGATCGATGTTGCACCTCACCGTCCACAACGCACGCGACGGAGCCACATCCTGACGTACCCGTCGGTCCGCCTCACGCCTCGCCGGTGGTCGCGCGGCCACCGGCGAGGCGGTCGGGTCAGGCGTCGCCGACGGTGAACCGCGTGTTGCGGTGCCGGGGACGCTCGATCTCGTTGAGCAGCGCCACGGCCAGGGTGCCGCTGGTGGTGTGCGACGTGCCGTCGGAGGCGTACAGCAGCTCGTCGCGGCCGAGCACGGGTGTGGTGGCCTCGCCGGGCGTGAACGACGCCTGCGGCGAGACTCCCACCCACTGCACGTGCGACACAGTGCGCAGATAGCCCAGTTCGAGGAGCTGGTGCTCCGGGATCGCGATCCACTCCCGGGCGCCCGGGGTCTTGCGCAGGTCCTCGATGAACAGGTGCTTGTCCGCACCGGTCATCAGGGACCCCGCTCCCAGGATGAACACCAACCGTGGCCGGTTCGCGCCCGCGCACTGCACCAGGTGCCGGGCCAGTTCCACGTGCAGGTACGCCTGGTCCGGGGTGGTCCCGACAGCGTTGACCACGACGTCGAACCCGGCCAGGTCCTCGGCTGTCAGTGCGAAGGCGTCGCGTTCCGTGATCCGGGCGGTCGCGCCCAGGACGTCGGCGGCCTTGGCGGAATCGCGCACGAGGGCGACCGTCTCGTGGCCGCGCGTGACGGCCTCCCGGAACACAGCCGATCCGGCCATGCCGGTCGCACCGATGATGCCGATTCTCACGAGGAATCCTTTTCCTGCGTAGTGGGTCGAACGCCTCAGAGGCGCTTGACGCCGATGGTGTGGGCGGTGGTGAACTCCTCGATGGCCCATTCGCCGTTGAAGCGGCCCAGGCCGGAGTTGCGTTCGCCGCCGAAGGCCACGTGGGCCTCGTCCTGGACGGTCATCTCGTTGACGAACGTCATCCCGGCCTTCACCCGCTGGGCGAAGCGCACCCCGCGGTCGAGGTTCTGGGTGAACACGGCCGACGAGAGCCCGTACACGTGGTCGTTGGCCAGCTGGAGGGCGTGCTCCTCGTCGTCGGCCTTGAGGATGGCGACCATCGGGCCGAAGATCTCCTCGCGGGCGATCTCCATGTCCGGGGTGACGTCGACGAAGACGTGCGGCGGCACCACCCGGCCGGTGATCTCCCCACCGACGACCATGCGGGCACCGGCCTTCCGGGCCTCGGCGATCTTCTCCTTCAGGCTTTCCAGCTGCGCGTCGTTCACCACGGGGCCGACCAGGACGCCCTCGTCGGACGGGTTCCCGTAGGCCACGGACTGCGCCGCGGCGGTGAACTTGGCGACGAACTCGTCGTAGACCGGGGCCTCGACGATAATCCGGTTCACCGACATGCAGATCTGGCCCGAGTGCAGGAAGGTGCCCGGCACGGCCTGACCGATGGCGGCGTCCAGGTCCGCGTCGTCCAGCACCACCAGCGGGGCGTTGCCGCCCAGCTCCAGCGACGTCCTCTTCAGGTGTTCGCCGCTGGAGGCGATCGTGCCGACCTGCTGGCCCACCGGGGTCGACCCGGTGAAGGAGATCAGCCTGGGCACCGGGTGGGCCACGAAGTCGTCGCCGATCTCGGACCCGGCGCCGACCACCACGGACAGCACGCCTTCCGGCAGCCCGGCCTCCTCGAAGATCCGGGCCAGGATCAGCCCGCCGGTCACCGGGGTGTCCGACGCGGGCTTGATGACGACGGCGTTGCCGAGGGCCAGGGCGGGAGCCACCGACCGCTGGGACAGGTGCAGCGGGAAGTTCCAGGGGCTGATGACGCCGACGACACCGACCGGCTTGCGGTAGACGCGCATCTCCCGGTCCGGCGTGTCCGACGGGTGGATGGTGCCGTGCACGCGGGTCGGGAAGGAGGCGGACTCGGTGGTGATGCCGATGGCCAGCGACACCTCCTTGTCGGCCTTGATCAGGGTGGACCCGGACTCCTTCACCAGCCAGCCCACGATCTCCTCGCGGCGCTCTTCGAGGATCTCGGCGGCCCGGCGGATGACCTTGGCCCGCTCGCTCGGGGCGGTCGCCGCCCACGCGGCCTGCGCGGCCTCGGCGGCCCGGTACGCGTCGTCCAGGTCCTCCTTCGACGCCTGGCGGATCTCGGCCACCACCGAGTCGTCGAACGGGTTGGTGTCCGTGTTCACTCGCTCGGAGCGGCCCTCTCGCCACTGGCCTGCGATGAACTGGGTGTCCATCCGCTGTCCGGCGAACGTCACGTCGGTGTGGGTGTTCACTGTCATGGTCGGATCCTCTGCACTCGTTATGGCGGGTCTGTTCACAGGAAACGCTGCGTCGTCATGTCGACGGCCAGCCGGTGTAGCCCTCGGCGAGGAAAGTCGATCCGGCCTTGGACCGCACCACCGACCGCAGTTCGGCGACCTGGCGGCGGAGGGAGAAGGCGTCGGTGTCGGGCAGCCGGTGCAGCATCGAGGTCATCCAGTAGGAGAAGTGCTGCGACCGCCACACCCGGTCGAGGGCACGCTGCGAGTACTCGTCGAGCACGTCGTCGTCGCCTTCGGCGAGGGCCTTCTGCAGGACGTCGGCGAGGATGCGGA
This sequence comes from Saccharomonospora azurea NA-128, assembly GCF_000231055.2. GTDB lineage: Bacteria > Actinomycetota > Actinomycetes > Mycobacteriales > Pseudonocardiaceae > Saccharomonospora > Saccharomonospora azurea. Next base: position 4,511,638 of record NZ_CM001466.1, read on the forward strand.
CGTCGGCGAGCGCGAGGTTGAGGCCCTTCGCCCCGGTGGGCGGGACGGTGTGCGCCGCGTCGCCCGCCAGCAGCAGGCTGCCGTACCGCATCGGTTCGACGACGTTGCTGCGGAACCGGAGCACCGCCTTGTCGGTGACCGGGCCCTCCACGAGTTCGTGGCCGTTGGGCTCCACGCGCGCCCGCAGCTCGGACCAGATCCGGTCGTCGCTCCAGTCGTCGACGTTCTCGTCGGGATCGCACTGGAAGTACATCCGCTGCATCGTCTCGGTGCGCTGGCTGATCAGCGCGAAGCCCCGTTCGGAGTGGCTGTAGATCAGCTCCGGGGCGCTCTTGGGCGCCTCGCAGAGGATGCCGAACCAGGCGAACGGATACTCCTTGCGGTACTGCCGGATGTGCTGCGCCGGGATCTGGTGCCGGCACATGCTGTGGGAGCCGTCGGCGCCGACGAGGTAGCGGCAGCGCACTTCGCGTGGCGTGCCGTCGGGATCGGTGTAGCGGATCGAGGGACTGGTGCCCGTGATGTCGTGCACCGTCGTGTCGCTGACCCCGAACCGCACGTCGGCCCCGGCGGCCTCGCGGGCGTTCGCGAGGTCGATGAACACCTCCGTCTGCGGGTACAGGCACACCGACGCGCCGACGAGCTCCCGGAAGTCGACGTGGTGCGATTCTCCGCCGAAGGCGAGGTAGATGCCGTGGTGCTGGTCGCCCTCGGACAGCACTCGCTCGGACACCCCGGTCTCGGTGAGCAGCCGCACGCTGTCGGCTTCGAGGATGCCGGCTCGCACCGTGCGTTCGATGTCGAGCCTGCTGCGGTGGTCGACGACCACCGAGTCGATGCCCCGCAGCGCCAACAGGTGCGAGAGCATCAGGCCCGCGGGCCCGCCGCCGACGATGCCGACCTGGGTCGTGGTGACGTCCATTGTGCTCACTCGCCGTTCCCTGCCTCGTCGAGCACCCGCTGGGCGATGGCGAAGCCGTGGTTCGCGGCGGGGACACCGCAGTAGACGGCGCTCTGCAGGATCACCTCGCCGATCTCGTCCGCGCTGAGCCCGTTGCGCAGGGCGGCGCGGACGTGCATGGCGAACTCGTCCCAGTGCCCCCGTGCGAGCAGCGCGGTCAACACGGCGACGCTGCGCATCCGCCGGTCGAGCCCGGGGCGGGTCCAGACGCTGCCCCACGCATAGCGGGTGATCAGGGCCTGGAAGTCCTCGGTGAACGGGGTCGTGCGGGCCTGGGCCCGGTCGACGTGGGCGTCGCCGAGGACCTCGCGGCGCACGCGCATGCCGTCGTCGTAGGGGTCGGGGACTTCCTCGGGCATCTCTGACCTCCGTCAGCGTCGTGGGTCGGGGGAAGGGAGCGCGTCAGTCGTCGTCAGTCGTGGTCGGTGGTGCTCCGGTAGCGGTCGAGCACACTGTCGACGAAGTGGCCCGCGACGCCCAGGTACTCCGCCGGGGCGCCGGGCCGGCCGCGTTCGGCGAGGAGCAGGTCGGCGGCACCGTCGGCGTGCGCGCGCAGAGCGGAGACGTCGACCCGCAGCCCGCTCACCAGCTCGGCCGCCTGCGACGCGGCGGTGACGGTGAGCGTGAGGAGGCGGCGCAGCGCGGGCCATTCGGCGTGCCACGCACCGTCGGGGCGCTGGTCCACGGCCTGCG
>NZ_CM001466.1:4695719-4758332 GCF_000231055.2 Saccharomonospora azurea NA-128
GTGGTGGCCCCGGTGGCGGTCGCGGTGGCGGCGGTCCTCGCGGTGGCGGCGGCGGTGGCTTCCGTCCCGGTGGCGGCGGCCCCGGTGGCGGTTTCCGTCCCGGTCCCGGTGGGGGCGGCGGTTTCCGCGGCGGTCGCGGCGGTCCCGGTGGCCGTGGCGGCACGGCGGGTGCGTTCGGCCGTCCCGGTGGTCCCTCGCGCAAGGGCCGCAAGTCGAAGCGGCAGAAGCGCCAGGAGTACATGGAGAACATGCAGGCGCCGTCGGTCGGCGGCGTGCGTCTGCCCAAGGGCAACGGCGAGACCATCCGGCTTCCGCGGGGTGCGTCTCTGACCGACTTCGCGGAGAAGATCGACGCGAACCCGGCCTCGTTGGTGCAGGTGCTGTTCCACCTCGGCGAGATGGTCACCGCGACGCAGTCCGTCTCCGAGGACGTGCTCGAGCTGCTCGGCTCGGAGATGAACTACAACGTCCAGGTGGTCAGCCCCGAGGAGGAGGACCGCGAGCTCCTGGAGACCTTCGACATCACCTACGGCGAGGACGCCGGCGGTGAGGAGGACCTCCAGGCCCGTCCGCCGGTGGTGACCGTCATGGGTCACGTCGACCACGGTAAGACCCGACTGCTGGACACCATCCGGCAGGCGAAGGTCGCCGAGGGTGAGGCCGGTGGCATCACCCAGCACATCGGCGCCTACCAGGTCGACACCGAGGTCGACGGCGACCGCAGGGTCATCACCTTCATCGACACCCCGGGTCACGAGGCGTTCACCGCCATGCGTGCCCGTGGTGCGCAGGCCACCGACATCGCCGTGATCGTGGTCGCGGCCGACGACGGTGTCATGCCGCAGACGGTGGAGGCCATCAACCACGCTCAGGCCGCCAAGGCGCCGATCGTGGTCGCGGTCAACAAGATCGACGTCGAGGGCGCGAACCCGGCGAAGGTGCGTCAGCAGCTCACCGAGTACAACCTCGTGGCCGAGGAGTACGGCGGCGAGACGATGTTCGTCGACATCTCCGCCAAGAAGGGCGAGAACATCGACGGTCTGCTCGAAGCGATCGTGCTGACCGCCGACGCGGCGCTGGACCTCCGGGCCAACCCGGACATGGAGGCCCAGGGTGTGGCCATCGAGGCGCACCTCGACCGCGGTCGTGGTCCGGTGGCGACCGTGCTGGTGCAGCGGGGCACGCTGCGCGTGGGTGACTCGGTGGTGGCCGGCGACGCCTACGGTCGTGTGCGGCGCATGGTCGACGAGTACAACCGCGACGTCACCGAGGCGACGCCGTCGAGGCCGGTGCAGGTCATCGGTTTCACGTCGGTGCCTCGGGCGGGTGACACCTTCCTCGTGGTCGAGGAGGACCGCGTCGCCCGGCAGATCGCGGAGCGTCGACAGGCCCGCATCCGGAACGCGGAGAACGCGGCCCGGCGCAAGCGCGTCAGCCTGGAGGACCTGGACTCCGCGTTGAAGGAGACCAACACCCTCAACCTGATCATCAAGGGTGACAACTCGGGTACCGTCGAAGCGCTGGAGGCGTCCCTGCTCCAGATCGACGTCGGTGACGAGGTGGAACTCAACGTGGTCCACCGTGGTGTGGGTGGCGTGACCGAGAGCGACATCGACCTCGCCACGGCCTCCGACGCCATCGTGATCGGCTACAACGTGCGAGCGCAGGGCAAGGCCACCGAGCGGGCCACCCGCGAGGGCGTGGATGTCCGGTACTACACGGTCATCTACCAGGCGATCGAAGAGATCGAGAAGGCCCTCAAGGGCATGCTCAAGCCGATCTACGAGGAGGTGGAGCTCGGCAAGGCCGAGGTCCGCGATGTGTTCAAGTCCTCCAAGGTCGGCACCATCGCCGGTTGCCTCGTGACGACGGGCGAGATCCGCCGCAACGCGAAGGCGCGCCTCCTGCGCGACGACGTGGTGGTCGCCGAGAACCTGCCGGTGAACTCGCTGCGCCGGTTCAAGGACGACGTGGTGGAGGTCCGCGAGGGCTTCGAGTGCGGTCTCACGCTCGGCAAGTTCAGCGACATCAAGGTCGGTGACGTGGTCGAGACGTACGAGCTGCGCGAGAAGCCGCGCGACTGATTCGGGGCTGACGGCCGGGCGGGCGGACATCGACCCGCCCGGCCGTCGGCGTAAGCAGGGGGCGACAACGATGTACGTCGGCACACTGGAACTGGACGTTCTGCTCGGGGACGTGCGGTCGCTGAAGCAGAAGCGGTCCGCGGTGCGGCCGATCGTCGCCGAGCTCCGGCGCCGCTACGAGGTCTCGGTGGCCGAGGTGGGGCATCTCGACCTGCACCGGCGCTCGCTGGTGGGGGTGGCCGTCGTGGCGGCGGACGGTGCTCATGTGCGTGACGTACTGGACTCCTGTGAGCGGCTCGTGGCCGGCCGCCCGGAGATCGAGCTGCTGTCGGCGCACCGGCGGTTGCTGGGTCCCGACGACGAAGCGTGAGAGCGAGAAAAGAAGGGGGTGCGTCATGGCCGATCAGGCCCGCGCACGACGGTTGGCGAAGCGGATCGCTCAGATCGTGGCGTCCGCGTTGGAACACGACATCAAGGATCCGCGACTCGGCAACGTGACCATCACCGACGCCCGGGTCACCGGTGACCTCCGCGACGCGACCGTGTACTACACGGTGCTCGGTGACAGCCTCGACGCGAAGCCGGACTTCGCGGGTGCGGCGGCCGCGCTGGAGTCGGCGCGCGGCGTGCTGCGCACCAAGGTCGGCCAGGGCACGGGTGTGCGGTACACGCCGACGTTGACGTTCGTGGCGGACCAGCTGCCGCAGGACGCGCGACACATCGACGACCTGTTGGCGAAGGCTCGGGAGGCCGATGCCGAGGTGGCTCGCCTCGCCACGGGGGCACAGCCTGCCGGCGAGGCCGATCCCTACCGTCGCAAGGACGACGACGAGGACTGACGACGAGGAGGACTGACGACCACGTCAGTCCGTGGTGGACGTGGTGGCGTTCCTCGTGGAGGGGCGGCGGACACGTCGCGGAGCGTGTTCGACGGGTCACTGATCGAACGTGCGGGTAACACGGGGCCGGGCGAGACTGTTCGCGGTGCGCATCGACCCGACACGGAGACCCCACGTGATCACCACAACCCTCGACAGCGCCGCGCTCCGCTCCCGGCTCGTCGACCGTCTCGTGGTCGACGGCTTCCTGCACGAGCGACGCTGGCGGCACGCGTTCCGCGCCGTTCCGCGCGAAGCGTTGGTCGACGCGTTCACGGTCCGCGACCCACGGACCGGCACTCTCACGCACTACGACGTCGACGTCGACCCGACTCCCGCGCTCGCCGCCCTCTACAGCAACGTCCCGTTGCTCACCCAGCGGGTCGCGGGGGCGAAGGCCACCCCGAACTCGGCCACGCCCGCGCGGTTGGCCCTGATGCTCGAACGCCTCGACGCCCACCCCGGCCACCGGGTGTTGGAGATCGGCACCGGCACCGGCTACCTCACCGCCCTGCTGTGCCACGAACTCGGACATCGCGCCGTCACCGGTGTCGACCGGGATCCGCAGCTGGTGGAACAGGCGCGAGCCCGGCTCGCCGAACTGGGCTACCGGCCCCGCTTGGTGGCCGGGAACGCCGCGCACGGCGCCCCGTCGACCGCCCTCTACGACCGCGTCGTCGCCACCGACGGCCTGCCGTGGGTGCCTCCCGCGTGGCTGCCGCAGGTCCGGCCCGGAGGGGTCATCCTGATCGACGTGGGCTTTCTGATCGTCCGACTGAGCGTCAGCGACGACCGCACGGCGATCGGGCGGTTCACCGACTACGCCGCGTCCATGCACCCGCGCGTCGACGCGGGCCACACCGGACTCTCCGTGCGCGACATTCTCGCGGCAGCCAACCGCCGAGGCCGGACCGACCGCGGCCCGCGGCCGTCCTACCTGGATGAACGCCCGCTGCAGTGCCTGCACGCCATCGTGTTCCCGCACGTGCACAAGGCCATCGTGTACGGCGACGACGACAGCGTTTCCTACGCCTTGACCGACTCGGTGTCGGGAGCGTGGGCGCGAGCCTGGCCGGACGGCGACGGGTACGCCACGGTCGTGCACGGAGGCCCGCGGAACCTGTGGTCGGACCTCACCGGGCTCGCCAGATGGTGGAACGACCGCGGACGCCCGGAACCGACCCGGTTCGGACTCACCGTCGCCGCCGACGGGGCGCACGTGCTGTGGATCGACCGGCCGGACAGGGTGGTGACGCGGCTACCCGTCGAATGAGCGGCCGCCGCCGGTGCCGACTCGCAGGCGCTACTTCCGCGCCACGACGACGTCCCGTTCGATGGACTGATCGACGCGGTGGGCCAGATCGTCGTAACCGGGCCCGGTCACCACGGTCAGTCCGGCGCGCTCGCAGGTGGCGATGAGCTCCGCCCGGTTCAGCACGTGCGTGTTGAACGAGATGCCCATGGCCCCGCCGGTTCGCAGCACCCGGGTCCAGCCGGGGATCGCCGCGGCGAGCAGGTCGCGCGGGCTGCGCGCCAGCGAGTCGTCCTCGGCGCGACTGCCGTGCTGCACGCCGTACGGTGCGTCGGTGACGACGAGGTGCACCGACCCCTCGCGGACGAGTTCGTCGGTGCGCAGGGTGTCGGTGTTGTAGTAGACGAGGCTGCGCGTCCGGCCGGCGCGGTAGTCGTCCTTGTCGGCCGCGTACTCGATCTCCAACCGCTGGCCCAGCCGCGTCTTGTGCCGCCGCAGCACTCCGGACTGCGCCGTGTGCTTGAGCCGCTTGCTGCGCAGCCAGGTCTTGATGAACCGCTCGTAGGCCTCGAAGTCCTTCGCCGACACCTCGACGCCCGTGGCGTCGTGGCCGTACATCATGGCCTGGTTCAGCGTGGTGCCGCGGCCGCACAGCGGGTCGAGGACGTGCAGCGGGGTGTGGTAGCCCTCGTCGGCCCAGCGGGACGCGAGCAGGGTGAGGTTGAAGACGAGCTGGGTGAACTGCTCGTTGGTCTTGCCCGGGTACTTCTGGATCGTGAGCAGGTCGGAGTCGAACCGCGCCGCGGGGGTGAGGTGGAGGGGACGCAGCAGCTCGCCGGTGATCTCGAACAGTGCGTACGTGGACGAGACGTTCGACACCAGCGCGATGTCGTCGTCGGACAGCGGCTCGTCGGTGGTCAGCGTGACGTAGTCGACACCGCCGAACGCGCGGGTGCCGGTGTCGCGCACCTCGGCCGAGAGCACGGAGGCGAACGCCGACAGCTCGGCCGACACGAGCGCCGGCGCGGAGCTGGTGTAGACGCGGTTGGCGGAGGGAAGGATGAGGATCGCGTACTCGGGCATCGGCGAGACAGTTTAGTCCAGGGCCGAGCAGGGCCGATTACGCTGCTGGCGTGACCGACACTCTCTCGCACCGCGTGCCCGCCAGGGACGTGTGGCGGCTCGCCGTTCCCGCGCTCGGAGTGCTCGCCGCGGAACCGCTGTACGTGCTGGTGGACACCGCGGTGGTCGGCCATCTCGGCGCGTTGCCGCTGGCGGGGCTCGCGCTCGGTGGCACGTTGCTGTCGCTGGTGTCCACCCAGCTCACCTTCCTGTCGTACGGCACGACGTCGAGGACGGCCCGCCTGCACGGCGCGGGCCGCCGCGCGGACGCCGTCGGCGAGGGAGTGCAGGCCACGTGGCTCGCGCTCGCGGTCGGTCTCGTGGTGCTGCTGGTCGGGCAGCTGCTCGCCGAACCGGTCGCCCTGGCGATGTCGGGGGACGAGGAGGTCGCCGAGCGGACGGTGTCGTGGTTGCGTATCGCCCTGTGCGGCGCGCCGATGATCCTCGTGACCATGGCAGGCAACGGCTGGATGCGCGGTGTGCAGGACGCCGTGCGGCCACTGCGCTACGTGCTGGCGGGCAACGCGCTGTCGGCTGTGTTGTGTCCCGTGCTGGTGTATCCGGTGGGCTGGGGCCTGGAGGGCTCGGCGGTCGCGAACGTCGTGGCCCAGGCGGTGTCGGCCACGCTGTTCCTGCGGGCGCTGGTCCGCGAGGGCAGTCTCGTGCGCCCGAACCTCGGGGTGATGCGCGCGCAGTTGCGGCTCGGTCGCGACCTGGTGTTGCGCAGCCTCGCGTTCCAGGCCTGTTTCGTGTCCGCCACGGCCGTGGCCGCCCGAACGTCGACCGAGGCCGTCGGAGCGCACCAGGTGGTGTGGCAGCTGTGGACGTTCCTGTCGCTGGTGCTCGACTCCGTGGCCATCGCGGCCCAGTCGCTCGTGGGGGCCGCGCTGGGGGCGCGCGAGTCGCGCCGGGCGCGCGCCATCGCGTCGCAGATCGTCCGCTACGGACTGATCTTCGGCTGTGCGCTGGGGGTGGTGTTCGCGGCGCTGTATCCGGTGTTGCCGCACGCGTTCACGACCGACGCCGGGGTGCTCGGCACGATCCCGCACGCGTGGTGGTTCTTCGTCGCCCTGCAGCCTGTCGCGGGGGTCGTGTTCGCCTTGGACGGTGTCCTGCTCGGTGCGGGCGACGCCGCGTTCCTGCGCAACGCCACCCTGAGCAGCGCGGTGCTCGGCTACCTGCCGCTCATCTGGGTGTCCCTCGCGGTCGGATGGGGCCTCGTCGGCATTTGGACCGGGCTCACGCTCTTCATGGTGCTGCGCCTGGCGTTCGTGCTGGTGCGGTGGCGTTCGGGACGCTGGGCGGTGGAAGGCGTCGCGGCGTGAGGGCGCGACCGGCGGCGACCGGGAGGAACCGGCGTCGCCACGCGGCGTCGGTCCGTGGTCACTGTGTCGAATCACACCGAGATCACGGGTAAGTATCGAGGTTGCTTAGGCGATACAACTAGTGGGACCCACTGTCGCGTAGCCCCGGTCCACGTCCACACGCCATCCGGCCCGCCACTGGAGGAGTCTCCTTGCCGTCCCGACCCGCCACGACCGCACCGACCTCGTCGCTCCGGTCGTGGTTGATCTGGTTGACCGCTGCCATCGTCTACGTCCTCGCCGTCTTCCACCGCACCTCGCTCGGGGTCGCGGGTCTCGACGCCGCCGAACGGTTCGGCGTCGGTTCGACCGCTCTGGCTACGTTCACCTTCCTGCAGATCAGCGTGTACGCGGCCATGCAGGTGCCCACCGGGGTGCTGGTCGATCGGTTCGGTCCACGCCGGATCCTCATCTGGGCGCTGGTCTTCCTCGGGCTCGGGCAGGTGCTGCTCGCCGTGTCCCACACCTACGCCCTCGCGCTCGTGGCGCGCGGCGTGGTCGGGCTCGGTGACGCGCTGACCTTCGTGTCGGTCCTCCGCCTGGCCGCCAACCACTTCCCCGGCAAGCAGTACATGCTCGTCACGGCGCTGACCGGCGCGCTCGGCTTCGTCGGCAACCTGGTCGCGACCCTGCCGCTCACCCTGCTGCTCGCCGGACCCGGGTGGACGCCGACGTTCCTCGTGGCAGGGTTGGCGACGTTCGTGTTCACGGTGGTGGTGACCCTGCGCGTGCGCGACACTCCCACGTCCCGGCACTCCGTCGTCTCGACCGCCTCGGCGTCGGAGGTCGCGCTCCAGTTCCGGGAGGCGCTGCGCACGCCGGGGACCCGGCTGGGTTTCTGGACGCACTTCTCCACCCCGTTCTCGCACAACGTGCTGGTGCTGCTGTGGGGCCTGCCGTTCCTCGTGGACGGGCAGGGCTACTCCGCGACGACGGCGAGTTCCCTGCTCGCCGCGTTCGTGATCGGAGCCCTGGTCAGCAACCCCGTCATCGGCGGTTTCGTCGGGCGCAGGCCGGAATGGCGCATGCCGATCGTCGTCACCCAGCTCGCGCTGACCGGCGTGGTGTGGGCGGCGCTGCTCGTCTGGCCCGGCCAGGTGCCCGTCGCCGTGCTGATCCCCGCGTTCGTCATCCTCTCGCTCGGCAACCCGTGCTCCTTGATCGGCTTCGCGCTCGCCCGCGACTACAACCCGGTGTCGCGTGTCGGGACCGCCACCGGCATCGTCAACGTGGGCGGGTTCGTCGCCACGGCCGTGGCGTCCCTGGCGATCGGCATGCTGCTGGAGGCCAGCGGCGGCAACTACCGGATCGCTCTGCTGACGATGGTGGCCGTGCTCGTCTTCGGCGCTTGGCGGATGCTCGTCTGGTGGCGGAGGGCGCGCGCGGTCGTGTTCGCCGCCGAGGACAGGGGAGAGCCGGTTCCGGTGCGGCTGCGCAGGCACCGCTGGGACTCCGTGCGGGTCCAGGTGGAACGAGCCGCCTCCCCGGTGTGACGAGCGGGAGGCGACCGCTGAGCGGCCGGGCTGCGGGGTGGTCGGCGACGGCGGTTACAGTGCGTGCGTGTCCCCCCAAGCTCCACCCCCCGGTCTGCTGATCGTCGACAAGCCCGCCGGAATGACCTCACACGACGTCGTCGCCAAGGCCCGTCGGTTCCTGCGCACCCGCAAGATCGGGCACGCGGGAACACTCGACCCGATGGCCACGGGAGTGCTCGTCCTGGGCGTGGAGCGGGCCACGAAACTGCTCGGCCAGCTGGCGCTCGACCGCAAGACCTACCTGGCCACGATCTCGCTCGGCGTCGCCACCACCACCGACGACGCCGAGGGCGAGGTCGTGGCCCGCGCCGACGAGTCCGCGCTCGCCGAGGTCGCCGACTCCGCCATCACCGCGGAGATCGCGGCGCTGACGGGGGACATCCTGCAGAAGCCCAGCGCCGTGAGCGCGGTGAAGGTGGACGGCAAGCGCGCCTACGCCCGGGTCCGTGCGGGTGAGGAGGTCGACCTTCCCGCCCGGCCGGTGACGGTGTACCGGTTCGACGTGCTCGCGCAGCGGCGGGAGACCGGCCGCCTCGAACTCGACGTGATGGTGGACTGCTCGTCGGGCACCTACGTGCGGGCGCTGGCGCGGGACCTCGGCGCGGCGCTGGGCGTCGGCGGTCACCTCGCGGCGCTGCGGCGCACGTCCGTGGGCCCGTTCACCCTGGCGAAGGCCCGCTCACTGGAGGACGTCGAGCGCGATCCCGGGTTGTCGTTGACGCTGGACGAGGCCGTGGCCGCCGCGTTCCCCCGCGTGGACGTCGACGCGCCCGTGGCGGCCGCCGTCCGGCACGGGCAGCGAATCCCCGCCGCGGGGCGCGACGGCACGTACGGCGTCTTCGCGCCGGACGGTCGGGTGCTCGCGCTCGCCCAGGACACCGGCCGCACCGCCAAACCCGTCGTCGTCCTCGATCCGGCCTGACTCGTCTCCCACGTCCGGGTCGCTCGACCGTGTCGTGACCGCCGTCGGCCCGGCCCACCGGGAGGGTCGCGGGGCCAGAACGGTTACCCTGCACCACGTGCAGCGATGGCGTGGTGTGGAGGACCTTCCCGGCGACTGGGGCCGGTGCGTGGTCACGATCGGAGTGTTCGACGGTGTCCACAAAGGGCACCAGGCTCTCATCGCGCAGACCGTGGAGACAGCGCGGCAACGCAACCTCCCGAGTGTGGTCCTGACCTTCGACCCGCACCCGACCGAGGTCGTCCGTCCCGGCAGCCATCCCGCCCAGTTGACGACGCTGACGCGCAAGGCCGACCTCATCGAACAGCTCGGTGTCGACGTCTTCGCGGTGCTGCCGTTCACCCCGGAGCTGTCTCGCCTGAGCCCCGACGAGTTCGTGCACCGCGTCCTGGTCGACCGGCTGCACGCCGCCACCGTGATCGTGGGGGAGAACTTCCGCTTCGGCCACAAGGCCGCGGGCACGGTGGACACGTTGAAGATTCTCGGCAAACGGTTCGGGTTCACCGCGCACGAGGCCTCGCTGCAGGGGCGCGCGTCGCCCGAGGACGGCGAACACAGCGAGATCACTTATTCCTCCACCTACGTGCGGTCGTGCATCGACGCCGGTGACGTCGTCGCGGCGGCCGAGGCGCTCGGGCGCCCGCACCGGCTGGAGGGCATCGTGGTCCGCGGTGAGGGTCGGGGACGTGTGCTCGGCTACCCCACGGCGAACCTGTCCCTGCCGCGCTACGCCGCCGTGCCCGCCGACGGCGTCTACGCGTGCTGGTTCCTCCGCCAAGGGCACGAGGAGGAGCGCCTGCCCGCGGCCGTGTCGGTGGGAACGAACCCGACCTTCTCCGGCCGGGAACGCACCGTCGAGGCCTACGTCCTCGACCTCGACACCGACCTGTACGGCCAGCAGGTGGCACTCGACTTCGTGCAGCGTCTGCGCGGACAGATCACGTTCGAGACCCCGGAGCAGCTGGTCCGCGAGATCGACGAGGACGTCGTCCGTACGCGGGACGTGCTCGGCGGTTGAGCCGTCGATCGGTGCCGAACGCGTGCCGACCCGGTGCTAATGCGAATGCCTTGGGGGTTTCGCCCCGGTGGGGTGGCGTGCCTGACAAGATGCTGACTGACCGGCACATCCTCCGGTCGGTGTCGTGGAGGGGAGCAGAACTCAGCCGTGGATGACCACAAGATCGTCCAGCGGAACATCGCGTTGCAGCGCGAGTGGTACGGCGAGCCGCTCGGGGATCGCGTGCGCAGGCTTGTGGTCGCCTTCGACGTCTCGCAGGCGTACCTCGCCGAGGTGCTGGGTATCAGTGCGCCCATGCTCAGTCAGGTCATGAGCGGGCGACGGGCCAAGATCGGCAATCCCGTGGTGCTCGCACGACTCATCATGCTCGAACGGAAGGTCCTCACGCCCGAGGTCGCGGCGGGGAGCAAGGAGGCACTGCGCGCCGCGCTGGAGGACGTCAAGGCGTCGCGGCCCACGGTGAACCGGGACAACTTCCCGGTGGGGGTCGGCCCGGACGACGCGGCGGTGCTCACGGCGTTGCGCGAGGTCGCGGAGGACGAGAGCCTGCTGGAGGCCGCCGACCGCCTCGACGCGGACTTCCCCGCCATCGCCGATCTTCTGCGCAGGGCGGGCAAGACCCAATAGGCGGTAGGGTGGAGACCGCTGTGACGGAGCGGGCTCGGTTGTTCAGCGCGGTGGTGCCTCCCCCGGAGGTGCTCGCCGGCGTCCGGCGCGAGCTGCGCGATGCCGGGCGTTCGGCGCACTCGCCGGGACGGCTGCGGTGGACCACGGCCGAGCAGTGGCACGTCACGTTGGGTTTCTACGGAACGGACGTGCCGGAGACGAGAGCCGAGTGGCTGCGGACCCGGCTGGCCGGTCTCCGGTCACCGGTGGTCCGGATCGAGGGCTCCGGCTCCTTTCCGGGCGTGCTCTGGCTGGGACTGCGGGGCCGGGGCCTGGCCGAGGTGGCGCAGGCGGCCCGGGTCGACGACGAGACGCGCCCCTACGTCGCTCATCTCACTCTCGCGTTGGCGAGGCGCGGTCCGCGGGCCGCGCAACGCCGTACGCAGGCGGCCATCGAACACTGGCGGCGGTCGCTGGCCGAGGTGCGCAGCCCGGAGTGGGACGCGACCGAGGTCGTCCTGATGCGCAGCGACCCCGCGCCCGAGCCCGGCGCCGGGCCGCGCTACAGCGTGGTGCGGCGGTTCCCGCTCGACTCGCCGTGGTGACCGCGTGCGAGCGCGATCCCGGCGGGTGAGCTGATAGTCTCGACAGTTGAGTCCGGCTGCGGTCCGTGGCGGCCGGCGCTCGCGAGAACCGACACGGCACATCTACGAGGAGTGAACGCGTGGCTCTGTCCACCGAGGAGAAGAAGTCGATCCTGGCCGAGTACGGGCTCCACGAGTCCGACACCGGATCGCCCGAGGCGCAGATTGCTCTGCTCACCAAGCGGATCACCGGCCTCACCGAGCACCTGAAGACCCACAAGCAGGACCACCACTCGCGTCGTGGGCTGTTGCTGCTGGTCGGCCGTCGCCGCCGACTGCTCAACTACCTGACGCGGACGGACATCAACCGCTACCGCGCGCTGATCCAGCGACTCGGCCTGCGTCGATGACAGACTCCGAGGGGGCGTGACCCGACCCGGGTCGCGCCCCCTCGGTACAAGAGAGCAACACCCATGGGCGAACGCAGGAGCGCACGAGGACGCCGTAGCCGGTCCTCGGTAGTGGCCGCCGGGAGCCATCCCGCCGGCTTCGATCGATGACCGGCCTCGTACCTCGCGCGTACCCCGATGAGCGGGGAAGCGTCCGCCCGGACGTACGAGGAGTAACAACAGTCATGACCGATGTGAGCGGCACTGCCGCACCCGCCGTCCACGAGACGGAAGCCGTGATCGACAACGGACGGTTCGGCAGCCGTACGGTCCGTTTCGAGACCGGAAGGCTCGCCCGCCAGGCGGCCGGAGCCGTCGTCGCCTACCTGGACGACGAGACGATGCTGCTGTCGGCGACCACCGCGTCCAAGCAGCCGAAGGAGCACTTCGACTTCTTCCCGCTCACGGTGGATGTCGAGGAGCGGATGTACGCGGCGGGGCGCATCCCCGGCGCCTTCTTCCGCCGTGAGGGCCGTCCGTCGACGGACGCCGTCCTGACCTGCCGGTTGATCGACCGGCCGCTGCGGCCGTCGTTCGCCGACGGGCTGCGCAACGAGATCCAGATCGTCGTCACCGTGCAGTCCCTGCACCCCGACGACCCGTACGACGTGCTCGCGATCAACGCCGCGTCGGCCTCTACCCAGATCGGCGGCCTGCCGTTCTCGGGCCCGATCGGCGGGGTGCGCGTCGCGCTGATCGACGACCAGTGGGTCGCGTTCCCGACGTGGTCGCAGCTGGAGCGCGCGACGTTCAACATGGTGGTGGCCGGCCGGATCGTCGGCGACCGTCCCGAGGACGTCGCCATCATGATGGTCGAGGCCGAGGGCACCGAGAACACGCTCGACCTGATCGCGGAGGGCGCCACAGCTCCCACCGAGGAGACGGTCGCGCAGGGTCTCGACGCCGCGAAGCCCTTCATCCGCGTGCTGTGCGAGGCGCAGCAGCGGCTGGCGGACGCCGCCGCGAAGCCGGTGGGCGACTTCCCGGTGTTCCCGCCCTACCAGACCGACGCCTACGACGCGGTGGCCGCCATCGCGACCGACGACCTCGCCAAGGCGCTGACCATCGCGGGCAAGCAGGAGCGCGAGGACGCCATCGACGAGGTCAAGGCTGCCGTGCTGGAGCGCGTCGGCATCAACGAGGGCGAGGCGTTCGAGGGCCGCGACAAGGAGATCGGGGCCGCGTTCCGCTCGCTCACCAAGGATCTGATCCGGCAGCGCATCCTGCGGGACAAGGTGCGCATCGACGGTCGTGGTGTCAGCGACATCCGACAGCTGTCCGCCGAGGTCTCCGTGGTGCCGAGGGCACACGGCTCGGCGCTGTTCGAGCGCGGCGAGACCCAGATCCTCGGTGTCACGACGCTGAACATGCTCCGCATGGAGCAGCAGCTCGACACGCTGTCGCCGGCGACGACGAAGCGCTACCTGCACCACTACAACTTCCCGCCCTTCTCCACCGGTGAGACCGGTCGGGTCGGGACGCCGAAGCGGCGCGAGATCGGGCACGGCATGCTGGCCGAGCGTGCGCTCGTGCCGGTGGTGCCGAAGCGCGAGGAGTTCCCGTACGCCATCCGCCAGGTGTCGGAGGCGCTCGGCTCCAACGGCTCCACCTCCATGGGATCGGTGTGCGCGTCCACGATGAGCCTGCTCAACGCCGGTGTGCCGCTCAAGGCGCCGGTGGCGGGTATCGCGATGGGCCTGGTGTCCGACGAGGTCGAGGGCGAGACCCGGTACGTGGCGCTCACCGACATCCTCGGCGCCGAGGACGCGTTCGGCGACATGGACTTCAAGGTGGCGGGCACCAAGGACGTCATCACCGCGCTCCAGCTCGACACCAAGCTCGACGGCATCCCGTCGGACGTGCTGGCCGCGGCCCTCAACCAGGCGCGCGACGCCCGGTTGACGATCCTGGAGGTCATGGCCGAGGCCATCGACCAGCCGGACGAGATGAGCCCCTACGCGCCGCGGGTGACGAGCGTGAAGGTGCCGGTGGACAAGATCGGCGAGGTCATCGGGCCGAAGGGCAAGATGATCAACTCGATCACCGAGGAGACCGGCGCCGACATCTCGATCGAGGACGATGGCACGATCTACGTGGGCGCCGCCGACGGCCCGTCGGCCGAGGCCGCGATCGACAAGATCAACGCCATCGCCAACCCGCAGCTGCCCAAGGTCGGCGAGCGCTTCCTGGGCACCGTCGTGAAGACGGCGGCGTTCGGCGCGTTCGTGTCGCTGCTGCCCGGCAAGGACGGCCTCGTCCACATCTCCAAGCTCGGGAACGGCAAGCGCATCGACAAGGTCGAGGACGTGGTGAACGTCGGCGACAAGCTGCGCGTGGAGATCGCCGACATCGACAGCCGCGGCAAGATCAGCCTGATCGTCGTGCGCGAAGAAGCCGCCGAAGGCGAGGCCGAGGGCGAAGCGAAGACCGAGGCCGCGCCCGCCGAGGAGTCTTCCGACGAGGGCCAGCAGGCGAAGGCGGACAAGGGTTCGCGTTCCGACCGGCCGAGGCAGCGCACCCGCCGGGGTGGCCGTCACCGTGGCGGCGACAAGGGTGAGCACTCCGAGAAGGCGGAGAAGCAGGCGGGCGAGGGCGGCCCGGCCGACGTCGAGTAAGAACGCGTCGTCACGCCCAGCACGCTGAATCCCACAACGAACGATCTCGAACGGCCCGTCGCCGACCGCACTGGCGGTGACGGGCCGTTCGGCTGAGGTGAGTCGACGAAGTCATGGCGCGACAGATTGCCGGACATCTGCAGAAGATCAACTCCACGCGCACCCTCGACGCGGGCCCGGGCGTCGTCCGGCGCACGGTGCTGCCCGGTGGGCTTCGGGTGGTCACCGAGTCGGTGCCGGGAGTGCGTTCGGCCACGCTCGGTCTGTGGGTCGGTGTCGGGTCCCGCGACGAGCAGCCGAAGGTCGCCGGGGCGGCGCACTACCTCGAACACCTGTTGTTCAAGGGCACCGAGCGGCGTGACGCCACGCGGATCGCGGAGGAGATCGACGCCGTCGGCGGGGAGATGAACGCGTTCACCTCCAAGGAACACACGTGCTTCTACGCCCAGGTGCTCGACGAGGACCTGGAGCTGGCGGTGGACCTCGTCACCGACGTCGTCTTCGCGGCGACGTGCGAGGACCGCGACGTCGACACCGAACGGCGCGTGGTGCTCGAGGAGATCGCCATGCGGGACGACGATCCCGAGGACCTGCTGCACGAGACGTTCGTCGAGACGATCCTGCCGAGGCATCCCCTCGGACGGTCCGTCCTCGGCACCGAGCAGTCGATCACCGATCTGACTCCCGCGGCGCTGCGCTCCTTCTACCGCAGGCGGTACCAGCCACATCGGATGGTGCTGGCCGTGGCGGGCAACGTGGAGCACAAGGACGTGGTGCGACTCGTCCGCTCCGCCCTGGGCGACCGGCTGTCCGCATCGGACAGCCCAACTCCGCCGAGGAGCGGGAAGGCCCGGTTCGGCCGGTCACCCGGCCTCGCGTTGCACACCGACGAGACCGAGCAGGCGCACCTCATGCTGGGTGTGCGGGCTCTCGACAGGCACGACGAGCGCCGCTCCACCCTGTCCGTGCTCAACGCCGCGCTCGGCGGCGGGATGAGCTCGCGGCTCTTCCAGGAGGTCCGGGAACGCCGGGGTCTGGCGTACCAGGTGTACTCGTCGGTCGCGAGCTACGCCGACGCGGGACACCTGGACGTCTACGTCGGATGCCAGCCGGACCGCCTCGGTGAGGTGGCCGGAGTCGTCGGTGAGGTGCTCGCCGAGGTGGCGGAGAACGGACTCACCGACGCGGAGGTGGCCAGGGCCAAGGGGCAGCTGCGGGGCGGCCTGGTCCTCGGCCTCGAGGACACCGCATCCCGGATGGTGCGGCTCGGCAAGAACGAGTTGAACTACGGTCGCTACGAGAGCGTGAGCGACACGGTGGCCCGCATCGACGCCGTCACGGCGGAGGACGTGGCCGACCTCGCCCGAGCACTGTTGCGGCGGCCCCGTGGCCGTGCGGCGGTCGCCGTGGTGGGCCCGTACGCTCACACCGACGAGCTACCCGATGAACTGCACGAGGTGATGGCATGACCGGGGCATCCGCCGTGGGCGACCGGACACCGATCAAGGTCGGTGTCCTGGGTGCGCGGGGGCGTATGGGTACCGAGGTCGTGAAGGCCGTGAACGCCGCACCGGACATGACGGTGGTCGCCACGGTGAACTCCGGCGACGACCGCTCGGCGCTGACCTCGGCCGACGTGGTCGTCGACTTCACACACCCCGACGCCGTGATGGACAACCTGCGGTTCGCCGTGGACAACGGTCTGCACGCGGTGGTCGGCACGAGCGGGTTCACCGACGAGCGCGTCGAGACCCTCACCGGTTGGCTGGCCGAGAAGCCGGAGCTGGGTGTCCTGATCGCCCCCAACTTCGCTCTGGGTGCCGTGCTCGCCATGCGGTTCGCCCAGCAGGCGGCGCGCTACTACGACTCGGTGGAGGTGGTGGAGCTCCACCACAACCGCAAGGCCGACGCTCCCTCGGGCACGGCCGCGCACACCGCGCGGCTGATCTCCGAGGCTCGCGCCGACGCGGGCAGGGGAGCCGGCGAGGATGCGACGACGTCCGCTCTGGACGGTGCGCGGGGAGCCGACGTGGACGGTGTGCGGGTGCACTCGGTGCGGCTGCCCGGACTCGTGGCGCACGAGGAGATCCTTTTCGGTGCGCCGGGCGAGACACTGACGATCCGCCACGACTCGCTCGACCGCACGTCGTTCATGCCGGGTGTCCTCGTCGGAGTGCGCTCGGTGGTGTCGCGTCCCGGGCTGACCGTCGGTCTCGAACACGTTCTCGACCTGTGAGTGCCGCTGTGCGAACTCGTCATCTCGCCGTTGTCGCCACGCTTGCGGTCGCCGTCTACCTGGTGTTGCTCGCGGGCCGGGCCGTGGAGTTGCTGCGCTCCGGAGAGCCCGTGGCCGTCGCGCTGGGCGCCGGTGTGCTCGTGCTGCCGTTGCTCGGGGCCTGGATGCTGGTGGCGACCTGGCGTTCCGGTGTGCAGATCCAACGCCTGGCGCGGAAGTTGGAGGCCGACGGGGGTCTGCCCGACACGTCCGACCTGCCACGGCGGCCGTCCGGGAGGGTGGACACCGCCGCGGCCGACTCCTGGTTCGACGAGCGGCGCGCGGAAGTGGAAGCGCACCCCGACGACTGGCGCGGGTGGTATCGCCTGGCGTACGCCTACGACATCGCGGGTGACCGCAAGCGCGCGCGAACCACCATGCGCAAAGCGGTGGAGCTCGAAGCCGTCGAGGCCGACAACGGCGCTCGGTGACGCGTCAGATCCGGAAGACGTTGGTGAACACCGCCGGGGCCGCCGCCAGGGTGCTGAAGCGCACGAAGCGACCCGAAAAGCCGATCACCACGAACAACGTGAGCCGCATGCGCACGATGCCGGCGAGCACGGCCGTGGCCATGTACGGGGGGATGCCGACCACCGAGCTGACACCGTAGGTGACGGTCATCCAGTGCGGGTGACGGTGGCAACGTTCCCGGATCGCCTCGAGCAGCATGCGTAGGCGTTTGGTGTGCCGCCGTACCCGGTCCCTGGCCGCGGACGGCGGCGTGGGGCGTCGCGGACGGCTGAGCATCGACGGCAGCTCGATCGTGCCTCGGGCGGCCAGGTAGTAGAGCAGCTTGCCCGCCACTTGACCCAGCGCCGTGGCGGCGCCGATGGCGATCCACGGCAGAGTCGGTTCGGCCGAGACGAGACCGAGGACGAACAGCTCGACGCTCATGACCGGCAGAACGGACGCGCCGAAGGCGAGTCCGAGCGAAACGCACAGCCAGGCGAGCACCGGGGGGACCTTTCGACGGCGGCGGGCAAAGATCGGCGACGCGGACGACACGGACGCCGCCCACCGTAGCGAGATCACCACGGCTGGGAGCCGGATTCGGAGGAATCGATCGGCCCGATCACGGGAACGGCGCAGTGCGGCCGGGCGCCGTCAGGGCGTTCGGGCGGGCACGCTGGGGGCGGAGCTGCGGCCACCGAGTAGTCGCGTCACCGGCTCGACCACTCGCGCCGCGATCGGCCCGACGATCGCCATGATCAGCACGTACGTCGCCGCGAGCGCCGCGAGCTCGCCCTCCACGGCACCGGCCGACACGGCGAACCCGGCGATCACGATGGAGAACTCGCCGCGCGCGACCAGGGCCGCGCCCGCTCTGGCCCGGCCCATGCGGCCGATTCCGGACCGGCGGGCTGCCCACCAGCCGGTGACGACCTTCGTGGCCGTGGTGACCACGGCGAGCACGACCGCCCACAGCAACACCGGCGGGATGCTGTTCGGGTCGGTGTTGAGGCCGAACACGACGAAGAACACCGCGGCGAACAGGTCACGCAGCGGTTCGAGCAGCTTGGTGGCGTTCTCGGCCGTCGACCCCGAGATCGCGATGCCGAGCAGGAACGCGCCGACCGCGGCCGAGACCTGCATGGCCGAGGCCAGTCCGGCCACGAGGAGCGCCGAGCCCAGGACCTTCAGCAGGAAGACCTCGCGATCGGGGCTGTCGACGACCGCCGACACGAACCGGCCGTACTTCAGCGCCACGAGCATGACCAGGCTGACGACGGCGAGGGAGATGCCGACGGCCTTCAGCCCGCCCAGAAGGCTGACCCCGGCGAGGACGGCGGTGAGGATGGGCAGGTACACCGCCATCACGAGGTCCTCGAAGACGAGGATCGAGAGGACCACGGGGGTCTCCCGGTTGCCCAGCCTGCCGAGGTCGCCGAGCACCTTCGCGATGATGCCCGACGACGAGATGTAGGTGATGCCGCCGAGGGCGAGCGCGCCCAGCGGCCCCCACCCGAGAATCAGCGCGACCGCCACGCCGGGTGCGGCGTTGAGCACCACGTCCATCAGGCCCGCCATCCACGAACGGCGCAACCCGGTGAAGAGCTCGTCGGCGGTGTACTCCAATCCGAGCGTGAGCAGCAGGAGCACGACGCCGATCTCGCTGGCGAGCGAGGTGAAGCCGCTGATGTCGCCGAAGGAGAAGACGCCGCCGTGGCCGAAGGCGAGACCTCCCAGCAGGTACAGCGGGATCGGTGACATGCCGATCTTGCCCGCGAGCCGGCCCAGCACCCCCAACCCGAAGAACACAGCGCCGAGTTCGAGCAGGGACAGTGCTGTGTGATCCACGCGTGTGTGCCTCAGCCTTGCTTGAGAATCCTGGCGGCCTCCTCGAGGCCGTCGGCCGTGCCGACGACGACGAGCACGTCACCACCGGTGAACAGGAAGTCGGGGGTGGGCGAGGGATGGACCTGGCCCGCGCGCATGACGGCGACGACGGAGACACCCGTGCGGTGGCGGAGGTCGATGTCGCCCAGCGTGTGGCCGTCGTAGGGGGACCCGCTCTTGAGCGGCAGCGTCTTCGTGCTGATGCCGGGGAGTTCGCGATGCTCCTCGTTCAGCTGCGCCACCAGTTGGGGCGCTCCGAGCAGGTTCGCCAGGGTGCCGGCCTCCTCCACGGTGAGGGGCAGGGAGGCGAGGCACGCGTCCGGGTCCTCCGCCTTGGACACGATGAGTTCGATCGTGCCGTCGCGGTGTGTGACGACACCCACGCGCCGTCCGTTGTCCAGAGCGAAGTCCTTACGCACGCCGATTCCCGGCAGAGGGGTCACGTCGACGTTCACGGCGACCACGGTAACGCACGAGGGTGACCGGGTTCACGGTGGCTGCGGTGTGATCGGAAAGGGGTCGCGATCGAATCGTGCCGGCGAGCAGCGGCGTGCGCAGGGGTTCGGTGGCGGCGAGGCGACCGCGCCGCAATTCATTGACTTTACTACGACTTCACCGGGTCAAAACTGAGAAGATCATCACGGTACATCGGATGATCGGGCACTGCGATCGAGAAAGCTCGTTCTGTAGGATGGAACCACGGGGTTGATCGATGATCGCACGCTGACGCGGTGGCTGTCCCCTTCGAGCCCGATGACGATGTTCGGACCCGAGACGGCGGTGGAATTTATGCTCGTGGCGATTCTCGCCCATTTCGCCGTCGCGGCGATGCTGCCCACGATCGCGCGCAGGTGGGGGAGGGTCGCCTTCGTCATCGGAGGCGTGCTGTCAGCGGCTACGCTCGCCACTCTACTACTCTTTTTCGCCCAGGGGGCGTTCGGCGACCCGGCGGACGCGGTGGAGCAGACGGTCGAGTGGGCACCCGCCATCGGTTTGGAGATCACTCTTCGGATCGATGCACTTTCGGTGCTCATGTCGCTGCTCGTGTCGGGAATCGGCGCCCTGGTTCTGTTCTACTACGCGTGCTATGCGAAACGAGGCGACAAGAATGTCGCGCGCAATTCTTCGTTACTCGTGACGTTCGCGGGAGCGATGCTCGGCCTCGTTCTCGTCGACGACATCTTCTCCCTGTATCTGTTCTGGGAACTGACGACCGTCTGCTCGTTCCTGCTCGTCGGCGGCGACGGGACGACGAGGCGGTCCCGCCGTTCCGCCACCCAGGCGCTGCTGGTCACGGCCGCCGGTGGGCTGTCGATGCTGCTGGGGCTGATCCTGCTCGCGGTGGCGTCGGGCACCGGCCGGGTGTCGGAGATCGTCGCCGACCCGCCGCCCGGGAGTCTGCTGGTCAGCGTCGCGGTGATCCTGGTGCTGGCCGGCGCTTTCACGAAGTCGGCCCAGTTCCCGTTCCACTTCTGGCTCCCGGCCGCGATGGTCGCGCCGACCCCGGTGAGTGCCTACCTGCACGCCGCCGCGATGGTGAAGGCGGGTGTCTACCTCGTCGCCCGCTTCGCGCCCGGCTTCCACCAGCTTCCCGCGTGGTGGATCCCGGTGGTGGTCCTGGGGCTGTGGACCATGATCCTGGGCGCGGTGCGCGCGCTCCGGCAGAACGACCTCAAGACGTTGCTCGCGTTCGGGACGGTCAGCCAACTGGGCTTTTTGATGGTTCTGGTCGGTTCGGGCGGTTTTGTTTCCGCACTGGCCGGCGCGACGCTCATTCTGGCCCACGGTCTCTTCAAGTCGACGCTCTTTCTGGTCACCGGTGTCATCGACAAGCAGGTCGGCACCCGCGACGTACGGCATTTGTCCGGTCTCGGACGCCGTTGGCCGTTTCTCGCCGGGGTGGCCACGCTCGCGCTGGCGTCGATGGCCGGTGTGCCTCCGCTGCTCGGATTCGTCGGGAAGGAAGCGGCTCTCGAGGCGTTCCTGCACGGCGGTCCGTTCGGCCCGACAGCGGGCCGGATCGTGCTGGTGGGTCTCGCGCTCGGCTCCGCGCTCACCGTCGCCTACAGCCTGCGGTTCCTCGTCGGTGCCTTCGGCACCCGACCCGGTGTCGGCCCGCTTCGCGTCGACGCGCCCAGTGCCCTGTTCGTGGCGCCCGTCGTCATCCCCGCCGTGGCGAGTCTCGTGCTCGGGCTGGTCCCCGCGTGGGTCGAGCTTTTCGCCGGGAAGTACGCGGAGGCGTACCCCTCGGAAGGAGTGCGCTACCACCTCGCGTTGTGGCACGGCGTCAACGTGCCTCTCCTGCTGTCGGTGCTGATCCTCGCGGCCGGATACCTCGTGTACCGGGCGACGTGGATCGTGCGCCGCTTCGCCGGGCGGCTGCCCAGGGCGATGCAGGCCGAGCCGTCCTACCTGGCCATCGTGGGGGCGCTGGACCGGCTCGCCCGCTGGTTGACCGGTCGGTTGCAGGTCGGTTCCCTGCCCGTCTACCTGGGCGTCATCGTCGTCACGGTGTCGGTGGTGCCCACACTGGGACTGCTCGGCGGACTCGGTGGGCCCACGGAACTGCGGTTCGCCGACTCCTGGGTGCAACCCGTCCTGGTGGTGGTGCTGCTGGTCGCGGCGGGCGCCGTCGTGCTCGCTCGCCGTCGCCTGACCGCTGTCCTGCTGACCGGGCTGGTCGGCTACAGCATCGGTGCCCTGTTCGTCGTCGAAGGCGGCGTGGATCTCGCGCTCGCGCAGTTCCTCGTCGAGTCGCTGACGCTCGTGGTGTTCGTGTTCGTCCTCCGCCGGTTCCCGTCGTCGTTCGGCAAGGACCGGCCACGGCCCGGCCGGGTGCGCTGGGTCAAAGGCGCCGTCGCGGCTCTGGGCGGGACCGTCGTCGCGGTACTCGCCGTGCTGGTGTCGGGTTCTCGCAGCGGCCTGCCGCAGACCAGTCACGAGTACATCGCCCGTGCGGAGCCCGAGGCCGGCGCCACCAACGTCGTGAACTCGATCATCGTCGACTTCCGGGCCTTCGACACGCTCGGCGAGGTCACGGTGCTCGCGGTGGCCGCCATCGGCGCGGCCAGCCTCATCCTCGCGGCGCACCGGCAACCTCGCCGGCAGCTCGACGGCCTCGACGGTCTGGACGGTCTGGACGAGCTCGAGGACGACCTGCCGAACCGGGTCGAGACCGGAGAACACGAAGGGACGAGGTCGTGACCGCCTCCCGAACCGATGCCGCCCAGCGCTGGTGGGACACCTGTGACCGACCACGCGAGCACTGGCTGATGCGGGAGAGCGAACAGACCCGCTGGCCGCGTTCGTTGCTGCTCGAGGTGTGCCTGCGCATCGTCTTCCCCACGGTGCTGCTCATGGCGACCTACCTGCTGTTCGCCGGGCACTCCGAGGCGGGCGGCGGGTTCAGCGCGGGACTCGTCGCGGGGCTCGCGTTCGTCCTGCGCTACGTCGCCGGCGGGTCGGTGACGGGACTGCGCCGTTCGTGGGTACAGCCACCCGTCGTGATCGGGGCCGGACTGGTCGTCGTGGTCGCGAGCGCGATCGTCCCGGTGTTGTTCGGGATGCCGGTGCTGTCCAGCGCCGTGTGGGCCGTCGACGTTCCCGTGCTGGGCACGGTGAAGATCGCGTCGAGCCTGGTGTTCGACACCGGAGTCTTCCTCCTCATCGTCGGGGTGGTGCTGAACCTGCTCCGCACCCTCGGCGAGGGCATTCAAATGGGCGAACTGGAGAGCGAACTGAACGATCACCACCCGGGGGACACGAGCACGTGACGATCAATCTGACGATGGCGGTCGCGATCGCCGGGCTCTACACCGTGGGGTTCTACCTCCTGATGCAGCGATCGCTGATGCGCGTGATCATCGGTATCGCGATCCTCGGGCACGGTGCGAACCTCTTCCTCCAGGTGGCCGGTGGTCCGCCCGGCGCACCGAGTTTCGTCGGTGAGGCCGCCGCCTCCCTCATGGTGGACCCGTTGCCGCAGGCGCTCGCCCTGACGGCGATCGTCATCACGTTCGCGCTCACCACGTTCCTCCTGGCGCTCGCGTTCCGCTCGTGGGTGCTGCTCGGCCACGACGAGGTCCAGGACGACGTCGAGGACCGCCGGGTCGCGGTCCGGGAGGCGCGTGCCGTGGAGGAGACCGCGTCGCCGGACGTCGCCGAGTCCGAGACCCCGGACGAGGCGGAGGAAGCCTCCGAGGACGCTCCCGAGGCGCCGAGGGAGGTCCGCCGATGACCGAGTTGCTCGCTTTGACCGTTCTGCTGCCGCTGCTCGGTGCGGCACTGTCGCTGATCCTCGGACGCAGGCCCGACCTGCAGCGCGTCATCGGCCTGAGCGTGCTCAGCACCGTGGTCGTCATCGCGTCGGTGCTCGTCTACCACACCGACACCGAGGGGCCGGTGGTGTTGCAGCTCGGCGGTTACGCCGCACCGTTCGGCATCACGTTGGTGGCCGACCGGCTGGCCGCGTTGTTGCTGCTGGTGTCGGCGGTGGTGACGCTGGCGGTACTCGTGTTCTCCATCGGGCAGCGCGTCACCGACTACGGCCGGGAGATCGCGTCGACGACCTTCCAACCGGCGTACCTGGTGTTGTGTGCGGGCGTGTCACTGGCCTACATCACCGGCGACCTGTTCAACCTGTTCGTCGCGTTCGAGATCATGCTCTCGGCCTCGTACGTCCTGATCACCCGCCGCACCAGCGCCCGCCGCGTCCGGGCCGGGATGACGTACGTGATCGTGAGTCTCACGTCGTCGCTGCTGTTCATCACGCTCATCGCACTGGTGTACGCGGCGACGGGCACGATCAACCTCGCCGACCTCTCCGTGGCGTTCCGCGGCCTCGCGCCCGGGGTGCAGACGAGTATCGCGCTGCTCGCGACCGTGGTCTTCGGTATCAAGGCCGCACTGGTGCCGTTGCACTTCTGGCTGCCCGACAGCTATCCGACCGCGCCCGCGCCCATCACGGCGGTGTTCGCCGGACTGCTCACCAAGGTCGGCGTCTACGCACTGATCCGCACCCACACGCTGGTCTTCCAGAACGACACCGTGTGGAACGTGCTCCTCGTGGTGTCGATGCTGACCATGATCGTCGGTGTCCTCGGCGCGATCGCCCAGGAGGACATCAACCGACTGCTGTCGTTCCTGCTGGTGAGCCACATCGGGTTCATGCTGTTCGGGCTCGGGATGGCGACGGTGGTCGGCGTGACCGGGGCGATCCTCTACGTCGTCCACCACATCATCGTGCAGGCGGCGTTGTTCCTGGTCAGTGGTCTGGTCACCCGGCGAACGGGCACCGTGTCGCTGCGGGAGATGTCCGGCGTCGCCAAGAGCGCACCGCTGATCGCGGCCCTGTTCGCGGTCCCCGCGCTGAACCTCGCCGGCATCCCGCCGTTCTCCGGGTTCATCGC
Organism: Saccharomonospora azurea NA-128; assembly: GCF_000231055.2. Classification (GTDB taxonomy): domain Bacteria; phylum Actinomycetota; class Actinomycetes; order Mycobacteriales; family Pseudonocardiaceae; genus Saccharomonospora; species Saccharomonospora azurea. The sequence goes on from NZ_CM001466.1 coordinate 4,720,208, forward strand.
CAAGATCACCCTGTTCGAGGCGGGTGCCGAGAGCGGGACCGCGCTCGTCTACACGGCCACCGCCGCGGCGGTGCTCACGAGTTTCCTCACCCTGTACGCGATGACCCGAGTCTGGGTCAGTGCGTTCTGGGGCGCCGAGCGGGAGCCGTTCCCCGACGCGGACCCGACCGACGAGGTCACCGTGGGGACGGGCCTGATGAACCGGCCGATGGTGTTCGCCACGAGTGTGCTCGTGGTGGCGGGCGTGGCCATCGCGCTCGCCGCGGGACCGTTGTCGGCGATGAGCGAGCGCGCGGCGGAGGATCTGATGGGCGGCGACCAGTACCGCACCGTGGTGCTCACGGAAGGGAAGGGCTGACATGCGCGGTGGAATGCGCCGGTTCTCCCCACTGATCGCCCCGTGGCTGTTCCTGGTGTGGCTGATGCTGTGGCGCTCGGTCGAGCCGCTCGTGCTCGTTTCCGGCGTGGTCGTGTCGGCCGCGGTGCTGTTGATGTTCCCGTTCAGCCCCGTGCGGTCCCCGCTGCTGTTGCGTCCTCACCGGCTGATCGCCCTCACCCTGTTCCTGCTGTGGGACCTGGTGAGTTCCGGCGTGCGCGTCGGGTGGGACGCCGCCTTCTTCGGGCCGCGCGCGAAGGCCGTGCTGGTCGAGGTCCCGATCCTGGTGGACCGCGACTTCCTGGTGGCCTCGTCGGCCAACCTCGTGTCGCTGGCGCCCGGCACGTTCGTCTTGCACATCGACCGGCCCCAGCGCTGCTACTACGTGTACTCGCTGGGCGGGCACCCACCGGATGTGGACTCCGTCGTGCGGGGCTCGATCAAGATGCAGCTCAGGGTCGTCAAGGCGTTCGGCACCGCCGAGGAAATCAGATCCGTCGTCGAGCGAGTTCAGCAGCTCGGCGAGGCGCCGAGCCGGGCGGGGGACGGCACATGAGCCGCACCGCCACCCGCCGACCCGTGCCGACCTGTGAGGGATTGTCGTGACCGCCGTCTACATCGCCACCCTGGCCATCCTGGCGCTCGCCGGGCTGCTCACGCTCGTCCGCCTGGTGCGTGGGCCGTGGATCCTCGACCGGACCATGGCCCTCGACGTGCTCGTGGTCGTCATCGTCGCGGGATTCGCCGTGAACATGGCGATGACGGACTCCGTGCTGACCGTGCCGATCCTGGTGTGTACGGCGCTGCTCGGCTTCGTCGGCTCCCTCAGCGTCGTGCGCCTCACCGAGGGCCGGAAGGAGCACCGCTGATGGTCCTCGACATCGTGTCCAGCGTGTTGCTGCTCGGCGGAGCCCTCTTCTGCGCCGTGGGGGCGTTCGGGCTGCTGCGCTTTCCCGATCTGATCAGCCGTTTGCAGGCGGCGACGAAACCCCAGACGATCGGGCTCATCATGGTGCTCGGCGGCGCGGCGCTCCAGCTGAATGTCGTCGATGCCCTCGGCTTCCTGCTCGTGGCGCTGATCCAGGTGATCACCGCGCCGGTGTTGTCGCAGCTCGTCGGCAGGGCCGGGTACCGGATCGGGGCCATCGACAGGACCTCGCTGGTGGAGGATCACCTGGGCGAGCGGCTGCGGCGCGACGGCCTTGCCCCGCCGAAGGGCCGTCCCGGGGACCGGTGAGCCGGGTCTCAGGAGACCACCGGGCACAATAAGAGCCGCACGTACGACCCGCGCCGGCGAGGCGGGGTCGGCGGACGAACCGAGAACGGTCCTGGAAACGGCAAGGAGTTGACCCGGTGGCTCGAGCCCTGTGTGGCGTGGTGGCGTTGGACGGCCCGTCGGGAACCGGAAAGACGACGGCGGCGCGGAGGCTGGCCACCGAGTTGAACGCCGGGTACCTGGACACCGGCGCCATGTATCGCGTGGCCACGTTGGCCGTCCTGCGGGCGGGCCTCGACCCGACCGACCCGAGCGCGGTCGCGGCCGCGGTGCGGCGCACGCGAGTCGAGGTCGCCACGGACCCGGCCGCGCCGACGGCGCTGCTGAACGGCGAGGACGTGGGTGCGGCGATCCGCACGGAGGAGGTCAACCGGGCGGTCTCGCCGGTGTCGGCCGTCCCCGAGGTCAGGGAGCTGCTCGTCGCCGAACAGCGCCGGGTGATCCGCGAGGCCCTCGCGGTCCGGGGCGGCATCGTGGTGGACGGCCGGGACATCGGCACGGTGGTCACGCCGGACGCCCCGCTGAAGGTCTTCCTCACGGCGTCGTCCGACGTGCGGGCACGGCGACGGAGCGCGCAGGACTCGGCGGAGGGCCGGGCGGCGACGTTCGAGGACGTGAAGGCGTCGGTCGAACGCCGGGACCAGCTGGACTCGACCCGGGCGGTCTCACCGCTGCGCGCCGCCGAGGACGCGGTGCTGCTCGACACCTCCGAGCTGACGATCGACGAGGTGACCGCGAAGCTTTCCGAGCTGGCCGACGGGCGGGGGCTGCTCGGCGGCGAGGTCGCGGGAATGTGCCGGTGACTCCGGTGTCACGGCAGGTCGGGCAGGGCCTGCCTCCCGGTGCGGTACCGTGGCTGCACGATCTGGGCAGGTTCATCGGCCGCTGGCTCTACCGGCCCGCCTACCGGGTGCGGGTACGGGGCGTGGAGCGGGTGCCGCGTACCGGTCCCGTCGTGCTCGTGGCCAACCACAGCACGATGATCGAGCCGCAGCTGATCTTCGGAATGTTGCCGAGGCGTTCGGTGTTCCTCGTCAAGGACGAGATGTTCGTCGGCGTCGCGGGCTGGGGCCTGCGACGCATCGGTCAGGTGCCGGTGCGCCGTGGCACACCCGACCGCACCGCGCTGGCGACCCTCACGGAGGTGCTCGCCGACGGGGGCCTGGTCGGTGTGTTCCCGGAGGGCACTCGCGGCGCGGGCGACGTCGACCAGGCGCAACAGGGCGCCGCGTGGCTGGTGCGCAAGGCAGGCGCCGTGGTGCTTCCGGTCGCGGTGCGCGGAACGCTGCGGCCTCCGGGCTCACGCCGACGCCTGCGTCCGGTGGTCGACGTGGTGGTCGGGGAGCCGTTCACCCTGGACGTCGGGAAGGGTCGGGCCGGGCTCTCGCAGGCCACCGAGCAGCTCCGGGACACGCTCGCCGCACTCGTGCGTGCCGTCGACGACGAGCGCGCACGACGTGACCGCGACATCTGACGACCTGGGGGAGTGCCCCCGGCAGGACAGGCAGACAGAGGAAAGAGACGTATGACCGAACTGGACGGAACCTGGTCCGACGAGGCGGAGTTCCTCCGGCTCGACGCTGCCGCCGCCGAGGGATCGCAGGCGGAGGACGGCGAGCCTCCCCAGCCCGTGGTGGCCGTCGTCGGGAGGCCCAACGTCGGCAAGTCCACGCTCGTCAACCGCATCCTGGGTCGCCGGGAGGCGGTCGTGCAGGACACGCCCGGCGTGACGCGCGACCGCATCGCCTACGACGCCACCTGGCGAGGCCGCCGGTTCACCCTCGTGGACACCGGCGGTTGGGAACCCAACGCCTCCGGCTTGCAGGCCTCGGTGGCGGCGCAGGCCGAGCTGGCGATGGCCACGGCCGACGTCGTGTTGCTCGTGGTGGACGCCACCGTGGGGGCGACGTCGGCGGACGAGGCGGTGGCGAAGGTGCTGCGCCGGTCGAAGCGCCCGGTGGTCCTGGCGGCGAACAAGGTGGACGACGAGCGGCTGGTGGCCGAGACGGCGTCGCTGTGGTCCCTGGGGCTGGGCGAGCCGCAGCCGGTGAGTGCCCTGCACGGGCGGAGCTCCGGCGACCTGCTCGACGTTCTCGTGGACGCGCTGCCCGAGGCGCCCCGGGAGACCGACGCGGTCGCGGGCGGGCCCCGGCGCGTGGCGCTGGTCGGCAAGCCCAACGTCGGGAAGTCGAGCCTGCTCAACAAGCTGACCGGCGAGGAGCGCGCCGTGGTGGACTCCGTGGCGGGCACCACGGTCGACCCGGTGGACTCGCTGGTCGAGCTCGACGGCGAGCCGTGGCGTTTCGTCGACACCGCGGGCCTGCGCAAGCGGGTCCAGACCGCGAGCGGTGCCGAGTACTACGCCTCGCTGCGGACCAAGAGCGCCATCGACTCGGCCGAGGTCGCCATCGTGCTCCTCGACGCGAGCGAGCCGCTGTCGGAGCAGGATCTGCGCATCGTGACCACCGTCGTCGACGCGGGCCGTGCGCTGGTGCTGGCCTTCAACAAGTGGGACCTCGTGGACGAGGAGCGCCGGCGCCAGCTCGACCGGGAGATCGATCGCGGACTGGTGCGGGTGCCGTGGGCGGAGCGGGTGAACGTGTCCGCGCTCACCGGCCGCGCGGTGCGCAAGCTCGCCCCCGCGCTGCGGACCGCGTTGACGTCGTGGGACCAGCGGGTGCCCACCGGGCAGCTCAACAGCTGGTTGTCCGATCTGATCGCCGCGACGCCGCCCCCGGTGCGGGGCGGTAAGCAGCCGAAGGTGCTGTTCGCCACGCAGGCCGGTGTGCGGCCGCCGACGCTGGTGCTGTTCACGACCGGCTTCCTGGAGGCGGGCTACCGGCGGTTCGTCGAGCGCAAGTTCCGCGAGCGGTTCGGTTTCACGGGCACGCCCGTGCGCATCAACGTCCGCGTGCGGGAGAAGAAGCCCAGAAAGAAGTGACCCGGAGGTGGCCACCGTCGTGCGGTGGCCGCCGTCGCGGTGTCCGTCGCGGTGTCCATCGCGGTGTCCACTGTCGAGCCGGAACGTCAGAGCACGGCAGTGCGCAGCGGCACGTCGACCAGTGCGGGTCGGCCCGCAGGGCTGCCGTCGTCCACCCACCGGGCGAGCCGTTCCGGCGTGAACAGCTCGTCGATGGCCATGAACGCGGCGCCGACGAGACCGGCGCGGTCACTGAGGGCGGAGCGCGTGATGCGAAGTTCGCGCGTCGCGAGTGGCAGCGAGCGCCGGTAGACGGTCTGCGGACGGCCGCCAGCAGCAGATCGCCCGCCCCCGACACGCCACCACCGATGATCACCAGGGCGGGGTTGAAGAAGCTCACGAGCGTCGCGAGCAGGGTGCCCACGAGCCGGCCCGCGCGGGTCAGCAACTCGACCGACGTACGGTCGCCGCTCTGTGCCGCGCGGGAGACGTCGGCGGCCGTCACCGTGCCCGTGGTGGCGAGCACGTCGGCGAGGAACCGGCTGCGCCCCTCCTTGGCGGCGACCAGTCCGTCCCTGGCCAGCGCCGCACCACCCGCGTACGCCTCCAGGCAGCCCGTGTTGCCGCACCGGCACACCACGTCGTCCTCCTCGGACGTGGCCGCGTGCCCGATGTCGCCCGCGCAACCCTGGCTGCCGCGGTGCAACGTGCCGTTGGAGATCAGCCCCGCGCCGATACCGGTGCCGATCTTGACGTACAGGATGTCGCGCTGCCCGCGTGCCGAGCCCGCGCGGAGCTCACCGAGGGCCATGGTGTTGACCTCGTTGTCCACCCACACCGGAGTGTCGTAGCGGCGGGCGAAGCGATCACGCACGGGGTAGCCGTCCCACCCCGGCATGATCGGGGGCGCGCTGGGCCGTCCGGTGGCGAACTCCACGGGCCCCGGCAGTCCGACGCCCACACCCCACACGGGAAGCTCCGGCGAGCCGAGCTCGGCACGGACGCGGGGCAGCAGGTCGTCGAACACCTCCTCGACCCGCGAGAGCACGGTCTCCGGTCCCGCGGCGATGTCGGCCGTCTCGGTGTGTTCGGCCAGCACGACTCCGGCGAGGTCGGTGACGCCCACGCTGATGCTCGTGGCCCCGAGCTCCGCGGCGAGGATCACACCCGCCCTCGCGCGGAACCTCAGCTCGCGCGGCGCACGGCCACCGCTGGACGGGCCGAGCGCACCCTCCTCCAGCAGCCCGGAGGCTGTGAGTTGAGTCACGCGCTGCGTCACGACCGTGCGGCCGAGGCCTGCATGTCTGCCGATCTCCGGCCGGGTCCTCGCGATACCCGACCGCACCAGGTCGAGCACCGTGGACAGGCTGTCGGCGTGCTCGCCGACGGGAGTCGTCGTGGTCGTCTGGTCGGAATGGAACGCCTGCACCTCTCCCATCTTTCCATCACGCCTCCACCGCGCGTTGCCTCCAGTCGGCCGGCTTCCGTGGTGTGGTGGGATTGAACGGGCGCCAGTAGGCGTTATGCCTGTGAGGCAGAAGTGGTGAGGTCAGGAGGTTGACGGTGGATCGCAATCCGGAGCAGCTGTACGACCTGGATTCCGGCGTGTCGGTTCCGGAGGAGGCGGTGCTGCTCTACCACTTCGACGGGTTCGTCGACGCGGGATCGGCGGGAAGGATTCTCGTCGACCACCTGCGCTCGGAGTTCGACGGGCCTGTGGTGGCGCGGTTCGACGTCGATCGTCTGCTCGACTACCGGTCGCGGCGGCCCACGATGACGTTCGCGGCGGACCACTGGGCCGGCTACGAGGACCCCGAGCTGGTGGTGCGCCTGCTGCACGACGTCGAGGGGACGCCGGTGCTGCTGTTCACCGGGCCCGAACCCGACGTGCAGTGGGAGACGTTCATCGCGGCGGTGCGGGAGCTCATCCAGCGCTGGCGGGTCCGGCTGTCGGTCACCGCGCACGGCATCCCGATGGGCGTCCCGCACACCAGACCGTTGGGACTGACGGCGCACGCGACGCGCCCGGAGCTCGTGCGCAGCTACCGGTCCGCGTTCACCCACGTGCAGGTTCCGGGCAGCGCGGGTGCCCTGCTGCAGTACCGCTTGGGACAGGCCGGGCACGACGCCCTGGGCTTCGCCGCGCACGTCCCGCACTACCTCGCGCAGTCGCGGTACCCGGCTGCGGCATTGCGCCTGTTCGACGCCGTGACCGAGGCGACCGGGCTGCACGTCCCGCTGGCCGACCTGCGTGAGGCCGCGCACGCCGCGAACCTGGAGATCGACCGGCAGGTGGAGGACAGCACCGAGGTCGCCGAGGTCGTCACGGCGTTGGAGCGGCAGTACGACGCCTTCACCGAGGCGAGCCCCGAGAGCAACCTGCTGGCGGACACCGACGAGATGCCGAGCGGCGACGAGTTGGCGGCGGATTTCGAGCGCTTCCTCGCCGAACAGCAGCAGGGACGTTCGGAACCGGGGGAGGGCTGACCCGGCGGCGGTGACCGTGCGCAGCGTCGTCAGCGAAACAGCGGTGCCGCCAGCCAGGCCGCCACTCCGACGAGGACGGCGGCGAAGCCGTAGTCGATCCAGCGCTTCGACCGCTCACTGCGAAACAGAGCGGTGAGTGCCCGGCCGCCGAGTGCCCAGGCGACGAAGGCGACGAGGTTGTTCAGTGTGAACACGATCGTGATCACCAGCACCGCGACGACGCCGCCGCCGTCGGGCGGCCTGAGGAACTGGGTGAACATCACCGCGATGATGTAGTAGGCCTTGGGGTTCAGCAGGAGGACGATCGCGCCGGACCGGAAGCCGATTCGCTGGTCCTGCCTCGTCGCGGCCGTCGTCCTGGAGCCGCCCTTCGTGCGAGCTGAACGGACGATCGTCACCGCAAGCCACAGCACGTAGAGGCTCCCGACTGCGCTGAGCACCGTCGCGAGCAACGGATGTTCGAGGACGGTGACGCCCATTCCGAGCCCGATGGACGCGGCCACGACGAAGGTCGCGACGTGGTAACCGGCGAGGGCCGGCAGGGCGGCGCGCAGCCCCCGCGCCGCACCGAGCGCCGCGAAGAACGCGTTTCCCGGGCCCGGACTGTAGGCGAGCGGGAACAGGAAGACCAGGAGTGCGACGAGCGTGGCCGCGCTCGTCGCGGGCGTCAGGACGGTCGAGAAGATCACAGACCGAGTCTCGGAAGCCGTGGCCGCCCGTGCTGGCGGAGATCGGCCATGGTGATCCACGGCGCGGCAACCGAGTTGGGCAACGAAAAAGGCCCCCCATCCCGAGTGTTCTGGAAAGGGGGCCTTGGTGGTGCGCGATACTGGGATCGAACCAGTGACCTCTACCGTGTCAAGGTAGCGCTCTCCCGCTGAGCTAATCGCGCGAGGCGGAGACGGGAATCGAACCCGTGTACAGGGCTTTGCAGGCCCTTGCCTGAACCACTCGGCCACTCCGCCGTTGGTGTGGATCAAGCGCGAGCTCGATCCAACTGCGGAATGCCCGCCGCAGTCGAGCGGACGACGGGATTCGAACCCGCGACCCTCACCTTGGCAAGGTGATGCGCTACCAGCTGCGCTACGTCCGCAATTTGCGACTCCGTGTCGCTCGGCCTTCCGGTCGGTGACCCGTCGTCGTCGTGTGGAAAGAACTGTATCGGATGGCCGAAACGCCCTTCACGCGGGGGGTGGTCATGCTTCGGTGCACGTCCATGATCAGCCCAAATCGTGCGGGATGAGCCGCGTGAGCGCGTCGTCGACGTCGACCCACAGGTGCTCGTTGCCCGGCAGGACCACGTCGTAGGTCTGGTCGAGGAAGTCGGCCAGCTCCTGAGCCGACGCCTCGAACATCGCGTGACCCGACGGGGAGTTCAGCTCCACGAAGACCGAGTCGGGGTCCTCGATCGACGGCTTGAGGCGCACGTCGCCGTCGCCTGCTTCACCGAGCAGTCCGTCGGCCAGGAGGTCGCGGGCGAAGACCCACTCGACCCAGCCGGCCCGGCCGGTGCGGAACGCGGCCACGACCGCGTACGGGTCACGGGTGTCGTACCGCAGTTCGACCTTCACCGGGACCGGAGGCGTGCGCGGTGCCAGAAGGTCGAAGACCGCCGTGGACCGGAGCGTGACGTGTTCGTTTCGCATGGTCGTTACCCTTCTGCTCCCTTCCGGCCGGTTCGGCCGTGTCCTATGGGTGAGACGCGCAGGGGCGTCGGTTCGCTCTCTACGAACCTGAACATCACCCGAACGTGTTCTCCGTGGTGGGGCCCCGGTACATCCTGCTCACATCAACGAGCAGAAGGACAGGTAAGTCGCGCGAATGTTGCAGCAGTCGCGACCTCCGGTTCGGATCCGCCCCGCGGGGCGAATGGCACCGACTCCGTGTGTCACCAGCCGAAATCCCGCCGCCACTCACGAAAGGGGACCCCACTGACGGGGCTCGATCAGCCTCCGCTACAGTGGTTTCCACAACGCAAGGGGCGATTAGCTCAGCGGGAGAGCGCTTCGTTCACACCGAAGAGGTCACTGGTTCGATCCCAGTATCGCCCACCACGAATATTGAGTTGTTTTTCCTGAAGGACCCGGCCAACCGCCGGGTCTTTCTCATGTTCCCGTCGCCATTGGTTCCAACCGGCCACGATGGGGCGCGGACCCCGTCCCGGGTGAACGGTTCGGGCACTGTCTGCGGCTGACCTCGCGACTCTGGTCGGCCAGTCGTCCACGACCGGGCGGCGTGGACTTCCGAGACCCACCTGTTACGGTGGGTGCCCGATCACTCACGGCGACAAACGATGTTGCGTGATTGATTCCCTGCCGCGACAAATCTGTGTCGGGGTGTCGCGGGGTGTGGCCGCCGCCGGGGGCCGCTGGTCACACGGGTCGGGAACCTTCGTTCTCCAGCTCTCCCCAAGGTAGCGACGGTTCGCGTCGTTGTGACCTCCCTGTAACCATGCCCACCTTGTGTCCGGCATCACGGTTTGTTCGCCGGTCGTTGTGGTGTCCTGGGGAGCTGTCCTCGTGACCCGGAGCCGGGTCGAGGAGCGCGGCGACTAGCATCGTGCCTGCACGTCAAACCACGTCCGCAAGGGAGTTCCCCGTGTCGCAGTCGTCGTCCGCCGCAGTCTCGTCCGCCTCGCGCGTGGTGGTGCGAGCAGGCACTACGGCGGGTGCCGCGGTGCGCGAGGCGGGTCACCCGAGCAAGGGTCCGCAGGCCGTCGTGGTCGTGCGGGATCCCGAGGGGACGCTTCGCGACCTCGCGTGGGTTCCGGAGACCGACGTCGAGGTGGAGCCGGTCGCCGCCGACACCGAGGACGGTCGCAGTGTGATCCGGCACTCGGCGGCACACGTTCTCGCTCAGGCGGTGCAGCAGCAGTTCCCCGAGGCGAAGCTCGGCATCGGACCGCCGATCAAGGACGGCTTCTACTACGACTTCGCGGTCGACCGCCCGTTCACCCCGGAGGACCTCCAGGCGCTCGAGAAGCGCATGAAGCAGATCATCAAGAGCGCCCAGCAGTTCTCGCGCCGGGTCGTCGAGTCGGTCGAGGCGGCCAGGGCCGAACTCGCCGACGAGCCCTTCAAGCTCGAACTGGTGGATCTGAAGTCCAGCGACGGTGCGGACGCCGTCGATACCTCCGAGGTCATGGAGGTCGGTGCGGGCGAGCTGACCATCTACGACAACCTCGACCCGCGCACCAAGGAACGCGTGTGGGGCGACCTGTGCCGCGGGCCTCACGTGCCGACGACGAAGTACATCCCCGCGTTCAAGCTCACCCGGGTGGCCGCCGCGTACTGGCGTGGTGACGAGAAGAACCCCCAGCTGCAGCGCATCTACGGCACGGCGTGGGAGTCGTCGGAGGCGCAGGACGCCTACCTGGAGATGCTGGCGGAGGCCGAGCGCCGTGATCACCGCAAGCTCGGCGCGGAGCTCGACCTGTTCTCCTTCCCCGAGGAGATCGGTTCGGGCCTGCCCGTGTTCCACCCCAAGGGCGGCGTGATCCGCCGGGAGATGGAGGACTATTCCCGGCGTCGGCACGAGGAGGCGGGCTACGAGTTCGTCAACACGCCGCACATCACCAAGGGGCAGTTGTTCGAGACTTCCGGTCACCTGCACTGGTACCGCGAGGGCATGTACCCGGGCATGCACCTCGACGCCGAGTACGACGACGACGGCACCGTGCGCAAGCCCGGCCAGGAGTACTTCCTGAAGCCGATGAACTGCCCGATGCACAACCTCATCTACCGCTCGCGTGGGCGCAGCTACCGGGAGCTGCCGCTGCGGCTGTTCGAGTTCGGCACGGTGTACCGCTACGAGAAGTCGGGCGTCGTGCACGGCCTCACCCGGGCGCGGGGCTTCACCCAGGACGACGCGCACATCTACTGCACCGTCGACCAGATGCACGACGAGATCAAGTCGTTGCTGCAGTTCGTGCTCGACCTGCTGCGCGACTACGGTCTCGACGACTTCTACCTCGAACTGTCCACGCGCGACCCGGAGAAGTCGATCGGCAGCGACGAGGACTGGGAGCGGGCCACCAACGCGCTGCGGGAGGCGGCCGAGTCGAGTGGTCTGGAGCTGGTGCTCGACCCCGGTGGTGCCGCGTTCTACGCGCCGAAGATCAGCGTGCAGGTCAAGGACGCCATCGGGCGGAGCTGGCAGATGTCGACCATCCAGGTCGATCTGATGGAGCCGGAGCTCTTCGACCTGGAGTACCAGGCGGCCGACGGGTCGCGGCAGCAGCCGGTGATGATCCACCGGGCGCTGTTCGGGTCGATGGAGCGGTTCTTCGGTGTGTTGACCGAGCACTACGCCGGTGCGTTCCCAGCGTGGCTGGCTCCCGTGCAGGTCGTGGGCATCCCGATCGCCGACGCGCACGTCGAGCACCTGCGCGGTGTCGAGAAGGCGCTGCGCGACCGCGGAATCCGGGTCGACATCGACACCAGTGACGACCGCATGCAGAAGAAGATCCGCACGCACACCACGCAGAAGGTGCCGTTCCTGCTGCTCGCGGGCGCCAAGGACGTGGAAGCCGGAGCCGTGTCGTTCCGCTTCCGCGACGGCAGCCAGATCAACGGCGTTCCCGTGGCGAAGGCCGTGGAGGCGGTGGCCGACTGGGTTGCGCGCAGGGAGAACGCCTCGCCGACCGCGGAGGCCTTGGGAGCGTTCGTTGGCCAGTGACGACGAGTCGCGCGAGGAACCGCGCGAGGAGTTCGTGGAGCAGGACGGTGTGGGCGTCACGGACCAGCTGCAGCGGCTGTGGACCCCGCACCGTCTCGCCTACATCAAGGGCGAGAACAAGCCCGACGGCGACGGCGAGAGCGGCTGCCCGTTCTGCCGTCTCGCGGGGCTGGACGACGAGAGTGCGCTGATCGTCGCGCGCGGTGAGTCGGTGTACGCGGTGCTCAACCTGTACCCGTACAACCCGGGGCACCTCATGGTGGTGCCCTACCGGCACGTCGCCGACTACACCGACCTCACGGCCGAGGAGACCGCGGAGGTCGCCGACTTCACCAAGCACGCCATGCGGGTGATCAGATCGGTGTCGGGCGCGCACGGCTTCAACATCGGTCTGAACCAGGGCGTGGCCGCCGGAGCGGGAATCGCCGCCCACTTGCACCAGCACGTGGTGCCGAGGTGGGGCGGCGACTCCAACTTCATGCCGGTCGTCGGGCACACCAAGGTGTTGCCGCAGCTCCTCGGGGAGACCCGCACGCTGCTCGCCGACGCCTGGTGACCCGGCGGGCCCGACGGGGTCAGCCCTGCCGGACCGCTTCGATGTCGAGCTCGATGACGACCTTCTCGCTGACGACGGCCGTGGGGATGTTGGTGCCCACGCCGAAGTCGGAACGCTTGATCTCCGTGCGGGCGGAGACACCGAGGACCTTGCTGCCCTCGGTCATGCCGTCGCCGAAGCCGCCGAGCTCGGCGATCAGGGTGACGGGCCGCGTGACGCCACGCAGGGTCAGCTCGCCGTCGATCAGGTAGTCCTCGCCATCGACGCGCACGCCCGTGGAGCGAAAGCTCAGTGTGGGGTGGTTCTCGGCGTCGAGGAAGTCGGCGCTGCGCACGTGTTCGTCACGCTGCTGGTTCGTGGTGTCGATGCTCGCGGCCTGCATGGTCGCGGTCACCGACGAGTCGGCGACGTCGTCCGCCGTGACGATCTCGCCGGCCAGGTCGGTGAACCGGCCGCGGACCCGCGTCACGCCGAGGTGGCGTACGACGAAGCTGACGTTGGAGTGCACCGGGTCGATGGACCAGGTGCCGGTGAGATAGCCGGGGATCTCGGTCGTGCTGGTGGTCATGGGGTTTCCCCTCTGTGATCGATCTTGCAGGCGCACTCTAACGCACGAATAGTTGAGAGCTCAACCAGTCTGGGGGAGGTGGCTAGACTGGGGGCCATGTCGACACCCCGATGGCTCACGGAGGAGCAGCAACGCGTGTGGCGCGAATTCTCGGCCGCCGTCGACATGGTCCGTGGGCACATCGAGAACCAGCTGCAGCGCGACGCGGGGATGCCCACGACCTACTACGCGGTCCTCGTCGCGCTGTCCGAGGCGCCCGGCCGGGTGCTGCGGATGAGTGATCTCGCGCGGGCCACCCGCTCGTCCCGGAGCAGGCTCTCGCACGCCGTCGCTCGCATGGAGGCCAGCGGATGGATCCGCAGGGAGGCCTGCCCCACCGACAAGCGAGGTGCGTTGGCCCACCTCACCGACGCCGGGTTGGCGGCCATCCGAGACGCCGCTCCCGGGCACGTCGACGCCGTGCGCGAGGCCTTGTTCGACGCCCTCACCCCGGAACAGGTGCGCGAGTTGGGTGCGATCAGCGTCGCCATCCGCACCCGGTTGGAACCGGAGTGCGACCGCGTCGCGGAGGCGAGCACCGACGGCGGCGAGACCGTCGAACCGAGGTGAGCGAACGGACGCGGGACACACCCGAAGGGGCACGGAACGCCGACATCGCGACGGCTCGATAGGGTTTGCTTGCCGAGTCGACCCCTACTCGCCAGCAAACCTAGGATCAGATGCTCAACATCTTCGCGCGCGCGTCCGTGTCTCGTGTCACCGACCCGATCGGTGCCGCCCTGGTGCGCGCCGGGCTCACCCCGAACGCGATGACGCTCATCGGTACCGCGGGCGCCATCGCCGGGGCACTGATCTTCTTCCCGACCGGGATGCTGCTCGCGGGCACCTTCGTGGTGTGGGGCTTCGTCATGCTCGATCTCCTCGACGGAGCGATGGCGCGCGCGAAGGGCAGTACGCCCTTCGGGGCGGTGCTCGACGCGACCTGTGACCGGCTGGTCGACGGCGCGCTGTTCGCCGCCATCGCCTGGTGGGGGTTCGCCGTGGCCGACAACCCGCGCGTGGCGGCGGCCGCGCTCGTGTGTCTGGTGCTCGCGCAGGTCATCTCGTACGTCAAGGCCCGCGCCGAGGCGTCCGGTTTCGGTGACGCCGCCAACGGCGGACTCGTCGAACGTGCCGAGCGGTTGATCATCGCGTTGGTCGGAACGGGACTGCAGGGACTGGGACTGCCGTACACCGTCGAGGTGTCGCAGTGGCTGCTCGCCGCGCTGTCGGTGATCACCCTGGTCCAGCGGATCGGGGCGGTGGCCACGGCGGCCGGAAAGGCGCGACAGTGAGCAGGCAGCGACTCGTGGACTGGGGCTACGCGGCTGGCTGGCGGCTCGTGCCGAAGCTGCCGGACGCGTTCGTCACCACCGCCTTCGCCGTCGGGGCCGACATCGCCGCGAAGCGCAACCGCGGCGGCGTCGCCCGGCTGCGCCGCAACCTCGCCAGGGTGGTGCCGCAGGCGGGCCCCGTCGAGCTGGAGGACCTGACCCGACGAGCCATGCGGTCCTACGCCCGGTACTGGCAGGAGGCGTTCTGCCTGCCGTCGATGAGCGCCGACGACGTGCGCGAGCGGGTCGACTTCACCGGCATCGAGTACCTCGACGCGGCCCTGGAGGAGGGCAACGGCGCGGTGATCGCGCTGCCGCACACCGGCAACTGGGACGTCGCCGGGGTCTGGCTGGTCGCGCACTCCGGCAGCTTCACCACGGTGGCGGAGCGGCTGCGGCCCGAATCGCTGTACGAAAGGTTCGTCGCCTACCGCGAGTCGCTCGGGTTCGAGGTCATCCCCGCCGACGGCAGTGTGTCCTTCCGGACCCTGCTGCGCCGGTTGCGGGAGAACAAGGTGGTGTGCCTGGTCGGCGACCGCGACATCAACGGCTCGGGTGTGCCCGTGACGTTCTTCGGCGAGAAGGCGACCTTCCCAATGGGGCCGGCGCGCTTGGCTCTCAGCACCGGCGCGGCGCTGCTGCCCGCCGGGTGCTGGTTCACCGAACGGGGCTGGGCCGTGCGGGTGCACCCCCGGATCAGGGTCAGCAGCCGGGAGGAGGTGCCCGCCGCCACCCAGGCCATCGCCGACGTCTTCGCGGGCGACATCGCCGCGCACCCCACGGACTGGCACATGTTGCAGCCGTTCTGGCTGGCCGACCGTGCTGCCGCCGAGGACGGGACGGCCGCCGCCGACGGGGCGGAGCGGAGCGCGACGTCCGCCGGTGGCTCCGAGGTCGGAGCCGACGAACGGAGTGCGTCATGAGGATCGGGATCGTGTGCCCGTACTCGTTCGACGTGCCCGGGGGAGTGCAGGGACACGTCGTGGACCTCGCCAAGGCGCTGCGTTCACTCGGCCACACCGTCTCGGTGCTGGCGCCCGGTGACGACGGCGCCGCGCATCTTCCCGACTTCGTGCAGCCCGCCGGGCGTTCCCTCGGCATCCCCTACAACGGCTCGGTGGCGAGGCTGCAGTTCGGGCCGGTGTCCTACGCGCGGGTACGGCGTTGGCTCCGCGACAACGAGTTCGACGTCCTGCACCTGCACGAGCCGACGGCGCCGAGCCTGTCGCTGCTCGCGCTCATGGTGGCCGAGGGACCCATCGTCGCGACGTTCCACACCTCCACGCCGCGGTCGCGCACGCTGGCGGCGTTCGAACCGGTGCTGCGCCCGCTACTGGAGAAGGTGACCGCACGGATCGCCGTGTCCGCGCTCGCGCGGCGCGTCCAGGTCGAACACCTCGGCGGGGACGCCGTGGAGATCCCCAACGGCGTCGACACGTCGTTCTTCTCCGGCGCCGAGCCGCTGGAGGGCTACCCCCGCGACGGGGGCACGATCGGATTCGTCGGCCGCTACACCGAACCCCGCAAGGGGATGGGCGTGCTCCTCGACGCGCTGCGTGTCCTCGCGCCGGAGCTGCCGGCGCTGCGGCTGCTCGTCGTCGGCCGCGGCGAGGCGGAGACGCTCCACCGCGAAGCGGGCCCCGAACTCGCGTCCCGGCTCGATCTGCTCGGCCAGGTGGACGACGAGACCAAGGCGCGGGCTCTGCGCAGCGTGGACGTCTACTGCGCGCCGAACACCGGCGGCGAGAGCTTCGGCATGATCCTCACCGAGGCCATGGCGGCGGGCACTCCCGTCGTGGCCAGTGCGCTCGACTCCTTCCGCCGCGTGCTCGATGACGGCAAGGCGGGCGTGCTGGTGCCCACCGGCGACTCCGACGCGCTCGCGGACGTGCTGCGCGGGCTTCTCGCCGACCCGGTGCGGCGTGCCAGGCTCTCCGACGCGGCGACGGAACACGTCGCGCGCTACGACTGGGGCACCGTCGTGCGACAGGTTGTCCGGGTCTACGAGACGGCGATCGCGGCCGATCCGCGCAAGGTCGGCGCCGAGACCGGCGTCCTGCGATGACCACACTGCTCGTGCTGGCGCTCGTCGCCGCACTGGTGATGGCGGGCGCGCTGTGGTTGGTCGCGACGGCCAACCGCCTCGACCGCCTGCACGTGCGGATGGACGCGGGCTGGGCCGCGCTCGACGCCGCGCTCGCGCGCCGAGCGGTGGTGGCGAGGGCGGTGACGGCGAGCGCACTGCGAGGCGACGACGCCGCGGCGTTGCGGGCCGCGGCGGACACGGCCGAGTCCGCCGCCCGGCCGGAGCGTGAGGCCGCGGAGAACGAGCTGACCCGCCGGCTCGCCGACGTCGACCGGAGCGTGTTGCCGGCCGCGCTCACCGACGAGTTGAACGACGCCGAGGAGCGCGTGGTCATCGCCCGGCGGGTCTACAACGACGCGGTGCGCGACGCCCTGGCGTTGCGGCGGCGTCGCCGCGTGCGGTACTTCCGCCTGGCGGGAACGGCCCCCACCCCGGAGTACTTCGAGATCGCCGAGCCAGATCTGGCGAACCCGCCGACCTCCTGACCCCCACTGCCCGCCCCCCGACATCGTGTCCGCGCTTCCCGTACGCGTGTCCGCACTTCCGGTACGCGTGTCCGCGTTTCCCGCACGGGTGTCGCCGGTGTCTGCGACGCCGGGACGTCTCCGACGACACGACGTGCGTACGCGAACTGCCAACACGTGAACGCAGGCCGCGGACACGCGTACGCGAGGTGCGGACACGCGTGCGCAGGTCGCGGACACGATGTCGGGGTTCCCAGGTGGGGGTGGGGCAGGCCGGTCAGGCCTTGGCGTGCTCCCGCGCCGCCGACTTCTGCGGGGCCGGCTCGTAGCGCGCGTGGCGGCGGGTGAAGCTCGCCCGGCCCGAGGTGAGGGACCGCAGGTCCACCGCGTATCGGACGAGCTCCTCCGCCGGCACCTCGGCGCGGATGAGGGTCGATCCGCCCTCCAGGGACTCGGTGCCGAGTACCCGTCCTCGCCGCGACGACAGATCGCCCAGCACGGTGCCCAGGTAGGAGTCGGGGAGTCGGACGACGACCTCGTCGAGCGGTTCGAGCGCCACGAGCCCGGCCTTGGCGGCGGCGTCCTTCACGGCGAGGGCGCCGGCGGTCTGGAACGCCGCGTCGGAGGAGTCGACGCTGTGCGCCTTGCCGTCGAACAGGGTCACCCGCACGTCGACGACGGGATCGTCGCTGCCGATGCCGTTGCGCAGTTGCGCGCGCACGCCCTTCTCCACGCTGGGGATGAACTGGTGCGGCACGACACCGCCGACGATGCGGTCGACGAACTCCACTCCGGCGCCGCGTTCGACGGGTTCGACCGTGACGTCGCAGACCGCGTACTGCCCGTGCCCTCCGGACTGCTTGACGTGCCGCCCGTGCCCGTCGGCTCGGGTGCGGAACGTCGTCTTCCGGCTGGTCCGGACGGGTTCGGTGGTCACGTCGGCGCCGCCGGAGCGCAGCATCGACAGCACGACGTCGGCGTGGGCCTCGCCCATGCACCACAGCACGAGCTGGCGCGTTTCCGGGTTGCGTTCCAGCCGTAGCGTCGGGTCGCCCGCGACGAGCCGGGACAGGTTGCGGGCGAGCACGTCCTCGTCACTGCGGTTGCCTGCCACGACGGCGACGGGCAGCAGCGGCTCCGGCATCGCCCACGGTGTCATGAGCAGTGGGTCGCCGGGCTCGGACACGGTGTCGCCGGTCTCGGCGGACGTGAGCTTGGTCAGCGCGCAGAGGTCGCCGGCGACGCAGTGGGGCACCTCGCGGAGAGCGGCGCCGAGGGGCGAGTACAGGTGGGCGACGCGTTCGTCGGCGTCGTGGTCGTCGTGGCCTCGGTCGGTGAGGCCATGGCCGCTGATGTGCACGGTGCGTTCGGGGCGCAGTGTCCCCGAGAACACGCGCACCAGCGACACGCGGCCGACGTAGGAGTCGACGGCCGTGTGCACGACCTCGGCGGCGAGGGGCCCGTCGGGATCGGACGACAACCGGG
Source organism: Saccharomonospora azurea NA-128 (assembly GCF_000231055.2). Classification (GTDB taxonomy): domain Bacteria; phylum Actinomycetota; class Actinomycetes; order Mycobacteriales; family Pseudonocardiaceae; genus Saccharomonospora; species Saccharomonospora azurea. The sequence continues at coordinate 4,738,476 of NZ_CM001466.1, forward strand.
GGTGGGGGATGCCGTCGGGTGTGGTGGCGACGGGCGGTGCGTGTTCCAGCGGCGACGGGAAGGCGCGGGCGATGCCGTCGAGGATCTCCGCCGTGCCTACTCCGGTCTCCGCGCAGGCCGGGATGACCGGATGGAACGAGCCTCGGGCCACCGCTTTCTCGAGGTCGGTGACGAGGGTGTCCTCGGAGATCGGTTCGCCCGCGAGGTAACGCTCCATCAGCGACTCGTCCTCGCTCTCCGCGATGATCCCCTCGATCAGTGCGTCGCGTGCGGCGGTCAGTCGCTCGGCGTCGTCGGAGCCGACGTCGCCGATCCGCGGGGGAGAGCCGTGGGAGTAGTCGTAGCGCCGCCCGGTCACGAGCCCGACCAGCGCGGGCTCACCGTCGCCGGTCGGGAGGTAGAGCGGCGAGACTCCGGCCCCGAAGGCCTCCTGGCAGGCCGTGATCGTCGCGTCGACGTCCGCGCGCGCGTGGTCGAGGCGCGAGACGACGACGGCGCGGGGGAGTTCCACGGCGGCGCACTCCTCCCACAGGGACACGGTCGCGGGATCGACTCCGTGGCCTGCGCTGACCACGAACAACGCGGCGTCGGCGGCGCGCAGTCCCGCGCGGACCTCCCCGACGAAGTCGGCGTAGCCGGGGGTGTCGATGAAGTTGATCTTGACGTTGCCGTGGACGACGGGGGCGACGGCGAGCCCGACGGAACGTTGCTGGCGGATGGCGGCCTGGTCGTGGTCGCACACCGTGGTGCCCTCGACGACGGATCCGGCTCGGTTGATGGCGTTCGCCGCGACGAGCAGGGCCTCGGTGAGGGTGGTCTTCCCGGATCCGGAGGGACCCACGAGTGCGACGTTGCGTACCTTGCCGGGGTCGTCCACGGCGAACCCGGCCGCCGAGCCGCTGGTCTTGACGGTCTTCTCGGCCATGACGGCCTCCTGCGACGCTGGCGGATGTGTGCTTTCGAGGACACACCCGATCGGCACGCGTGGCAAGGCGGGCGGTGAGTGGGGGGCCATCGAGGTGAAGTGGCCTTCTGGAATCGGCCGCGAATGGACGCCTTCGGCAGTCCACGTCCGACCTACGCTGGGACCGTCAGCTCAGCAAACAGTGTGGAAGGAACTGCTGTGTCGAACGAGCGCTCCAGTGGCTCTGCCGAGGTTCGGACCGGTACCGCGCGGGTCAAGCGGGGCATGGCGGACATGCTGAAGGGCGGTGTGATCATGGACGTGGTCACGCCCGAGCAGGCCCGGATCGCCGAGGACGCCGGCGCAGTGGCCGTCATGGCCCTCGAACGCGTTCCCGCCGACATCCGTGCGCAGGGCGGTGTGGCGCGCATGAGCGACCCTGACCTGATCGACGGCATCATCTCCGCGGTGTCGATCCCGGTGATGGCGAAGGCGCGGATCGGACACTTCGTCGAGGCGCAGGTGCTGCAGTCGCTCGGCGTGGACTACGTCGACGAGTCCGAGGTGCTCACCCCCGCCGACGAGGCCAACCACATCGACAAGTGGGCGTTCACGGTGCCGTTCGTGTGTGGCGCGACGAACCTGGGCGAGGCGTTGCGGCGGATCAACGAGGGCGCCGCGATGATCCGCTCCAAGGGCGAGGCGGGCACCGGCGACGTGTCCAACGCGACCACGCACATGCGGCGCATCCGTTCGGAGATCCGTGCGCTCGCGGCCCTGCCCGAGGACGAGCTGTACGTGGCGGCGAAGGAGTTGCAGGCCCCGTACGAGTTGGTGCGGGAGGTCGCCGACACCGGCAGGCTGCCCGTGGTGCTGTTCACGGCGGGTGGCATCGCCACCCCCGCCGACGCGGCGATGATGATGCAGCTCGGCGCCGAGGGCGTCTTCGTCGGTTCCGGCATCTTCAAGTCCGGTGACCCGGCCAAGCGGGCCGAGGCCATCGTGAAGGCCACCGCGTTCCACGACGACCCGGACGTCCTGGCCAAGGTGTCGCGGGGCCTCGGTGAGGCCATGGTGGGCATCAACGTCGACGAGCTGCCCGCACCTCACCGGCTCTCCGAGCGCGGGTGGTGACGCGGCCGGATCACGCCTGTTCGGAGATCAGCACGGCCATCGTGTGCGGTTCCAGCGCCCGGAAGACGTGCGGCACGTCGCCGGGGTAGGCGATGTAGTCGCCCGGACCGAGCTCCACGGGGTCGTCGAGGAGTCCCACGAGTGCGCGCCCGCTGCTCAGCACGACGTGTTCGACGATGCCGGGCATGTGCGGCGCGGACTCCCGGGGGCGGTCGGGCTCGGCCTGGACGAGGTAGACGTCGCGGCGGGTGTGGGGTGGCGAGGGGGACAGCAGCGTGGCGACGTAGTCGGCGCGCTCGGCGGAGAACCGTGGTCCCTCTCCCGCCCGCACGACCTGCACCTTCGGCTTGACGGGTTCGACGAGCTGGGCGAAGGAGACGCCGAGGGCCGTGCTGATCGCCCACATCGTCTCGACGCTCGGGTTGCCGGTGCCGGATTCGAGCTGTGACAGGGTCGACTTCGCCACACCGGCGCGGCGGGCGAGTTCGGTGAGCGACAACCCCGCCTTCAGCCGTTCGCGCTGCAGCGACGCCGCGATGGCCGCGAGTGGGGCGCCGCCGTTGTCCCTGGTCTCCGTCATGTTGTTCGCTCCACAAGTCCGCTTGTTCGGCTTGACGAACACGGTCATCCATGTTCAGTCTAGAAGGTGATGCGTTCGATATGGCGAACTTTGGATCGAGACCTCGCGCGGGACATCGCGCTGGTGTGTCTCGCGGACGGCCTCGTGGGGCTGTCGTTCGGGGCGATCACGGTCGGCTCGGGCCTTCCGGTGTGGTTGCCCATGCTGCTGTCGGTGGCCGTCTTCGCGGGCGCCGCCCAGTTCATGTTCGTCGGGCTGGTGGCCTCGGGCGGTAATCCCGTGGCGGCCGTCGTCGCCGGCCTGCTCATCAACGCACGGCACGTGCCGTTCGGCTTCGCCGTCGCCGACGCCCTCGGGTCGTCCTGGGCGAAGCGACTGCTCGGTACGCACCTCATGATCGACGAGACGGTCGCCTTCGCGCTGGCCCAGCGCGAGCGCGAACGTCGCAAGGCGGCGTACTGGGCCTGCGGCATCGGGCTGTTCGTGATGTGGAACGTCGGTGTCGTGGTCGGGGCGCTCGTCGGCACGGTCGTGGGCGACACCGGCGCGCTCGGGCTCGACGCCGCGTTCCCGGCGGTGCTGCTCGCGCTGGTGCTGCCTGCTCTGCGGGACGCGGACACCCGTCGGGCGGTGCTGGTGGGCGTGGCCGTCGCTCTGGCCTCCTCCCCGTTCGTCCCGGCCGGGCTGCCGGTTCTCTTCGGGCTCGTGGGCGTGGTCGTGGCATGGCGCCGAGGCCAGTCCGGGGATCCGCAGGAGGCGGAGCCGTCCGAGGCGGCGCAGTCGGTCCGAGCCGACAGTGGGAGGGAGGACGCATGCTGACCGCCACCACGCTCATCGCCTGCACGGCCGTGCTCGCCGTGGGCACGTTCGCGTTCCGGGTCGCGGGTCCGCTGCTGAAGACGCGCGTGACACTGTCACCGCAGGTCGAGAAGCTGTTCGCCGTGGCGGCCGTGGTCCTGCTCGCCTCGCTCGTGGCGACGTCGTCGCTGCTGGAGGGAGCGGAGTTCGCCGGCTGGGCGCGGCCCGCGGGAGTCGCCGTGGGTGGTGTCCTCGCGTGGAAGAAGGCGCCGTTCGTGGTCGTCGTCCTGGCCGCCGGGGCGACGGCGGCGGGTCTGCGGCTGCTCGGTGTGCCCTGATCCACCTTCACGCCCGCGCGCCCACTAGGCTTGACCAGCAATGATCGCGGGAAAGGTGACGTACGTGCCGCAGCGACCCGTCGTCGGTGTCCTCGCTCTGCAGGGTGATGTGCGCGAGCACGCCGCTCTGCTCGAGCGCGCCGGTGCGCGGGCTCTCGCGGTGCGCCGGGTGTCCGAACTCGCCGAGGTCGACGGCCTCGTGCTGCCCGGCGGCGAGTCCACCACGATGTCCCGCCTTCTCGACTCGTTCGCACTGCTCGAGCCGTTGCGGCACCGCATCCGCGACGGCTTGCCGGTGTTCGGGTCCTGTGCCGGAATGGTGCTGCTGGCTCGTCAGGTACTCGACGGCAGGCCCGACCAGCGGCAGCTCGACGCGCTCGACGTCGTGGTCCGGCGCAACGCGTTCGGACGGCAGGTCGACTCGTTCGAGACCGAACTGGAGGTCGCGGGCGTCGAGGGACGTGTCCAGGCGGTGTTCATCCGCGCGCCCTGGGTGGAGAAGGTGGGCCACGACGTGCAGGTGCTTGCCACGGTGGTCGACGACCCTCTCGCCGACCCGGCTGCGGATAGGATCGTGGCCGTTCGGCAGGGGAGGGTGTTCGCCACCGCGTTCCATCCCGAGTTGACCGGCGACGAGCGGATTCACCGTCTGTTCGTGCGCACCGTTTCTGAGGTCGCGTAGACGCGATAGGAAGTTGGAGGAGAGATGGCCGGCCACTCCAAGTGGGCCACCACCAAGCACAAGAAGGCCGCCCTCGACGCCAAGCGTGGCAAGCTGTTCGCGAAGCTCATCAAGAACATCGAGGTCGCCGCGCGGACTGGCGGGGGCGACCCCGAAGGCAACCCCACCCTGTACGACGCCATCCAGAAGGCGAAGAAGAACTCCGTTCCGCAGGACAACATCGAGCGTGCGCGCAAGCGCGGCGCCGGTGAGGAGGCGGGCGGTGCCGAGTGGCAGACCATCACGTACGAGGGGTACGCGCCCGGTGGGGTCGCGGTGCTCATCGAGTGCCTGACCGACAACAAGAACCGGGCGGCCTCCGAGGTCCGCACCGCGCTGAGCCGCAACGGCGGCTCGCTCGCCGACCCGGGCTCGGTGTCGTACCTGTTCAACCGCAAGGGCGTCGTCATCATGCCGAAGAACGGTTTGTCCGAGGACGACGTGCTGATGGCCGTGCTCGACGCCGGTGCCGAGGAGGTCAACGATCTCGGCGACAACTACGAGATCATCTCCGAGGCCGGCGACATGGTGGCGGTGCGGACGGCGCTGCAGGAGGCGGGTTACGACTACGAGTCCGCCGACATGAGCTTCCTGCCGACGGTCAGCGTGCCCCTCGACGCCGAGAACGCGCGGAAGGTGTTCCGCCTGATCGACGCGTTGGAGGACTGCGACGACGTGCAGAACGTCTACTCGAACTTCGACGTCAGCGACGAGGTGCTCGCCGAGGTCGGCTGAGCGATGCGGGGCACACTACCGGCGTGGCGCGTCGGTGGTGTGCCCGCGCGGCCACATACGGCACAATGTCGGCCGTGACTGCGGAGACCGCCCTCGACTACCAGAATCCTTCCGACAACAGCACCGACGGCACCGAGCTGGATTCCGACCAGGAGCTGCGGGAGTGGATCGTCGCGCAGGCCGAGCAACGCGGCAACGCGGTGGTCGCCGTCGCTCCCGACGAACACGGCGCGGGCTACGCGTTCACGGTCTGCGCGTGGGCCATGCACAGCATCCCCGAGGCGGTCGTCGTCGGGCTGCCCCAGGAGATGGCGACGGTCCTGCTGGACGCCTATGTGGACCGTGCGGCCACGGGCGAGCGGTTCGTCTGCGGCAAGCTCTACGACGACTTCTTCGACGGCGTGCCCGTGACGTTCGAGAAGGTCGCGCAGGCCCACTATCTCGAGTACTTCGGCAGCGCGTTCCTGGTGTATCCCGAGGGCGACTTCCCCGCGGTGCAGATCATCGTGCCCTCGACGGACGGCAGCTGGCCGTGGAGCGCCGACGCTCCCGAGGGGTTCGCCGAGTGGCAGCCCGTCCTGACGGCCAGCGGCGCGCCCGAGAACTGGACTCCCGGCGTCGACGGGCCCTGAGTCCACACCGGACACTCACTGTTTCTGCGCACTACTGTGAGAGGGCGTCGCCTCACAGTGGTGCCTCGGCGTGTTCGTCGCGGTGCGACGGGTGCGGGGCGGTAGCCTTCGCGTCGAACTGGTGTTCGCGGAAAGGACTGCCTCGTGCGCGTGCTGGGTGTGGACCCCGGGCTGACCCGGTGCGGCCTCGGGGTCGTCGACGGCGCGCTCGGCAGGTCCGTGTCGTGTGTGGCCGTCGGCGTGGTCCGCACACCCGTCGAAGCTCCGCTTCAGCAGCGGCTGCTGCAGGTCAGTGAGGCCGTCGACGACTGGCTCGACACCCACCGGCCGGACGTGGTGGCCGTCGAGCGGGTCTTCAGCCAGCACAACGTCCGCACCGTGATGGGAACCGCCCAGGTCAGCGGCGTGGTCGCCGTCTGCGCGGCCCGGCGCGACCTACCGGTGGCCTTCCACACGCCGAGTGAGGTCAAGGCCGCGGTCACGGGGTCCGGCCGCGCCGACAAGGCGCAGGTGACGACGATGGTGACCCGGCTGCTGCGGCTCCGGAAGGCGCCCAGCCCCGCCGACGCCGCCGACGCGCTCGCTCTGGCGATCTGTCACCTGTGGAGGGAGCCGATGCGGGCCCGGCTCGCGGAGGCCGAGGCGAAGGCCGCCGAACTGGCCCGCGCCCACAAGGCCCGGCTGGCCGCCGCGGCGAAGCGGCGTGACGACAAGACAGGATTGACATCATGATTTCGTCGGTACGCGGTGAGGTGCTGTCGGTGGCGCTCGATCACGCGGTGATCGAGGTCGGCGGTGTCGGGCTCGCCGTCCAGGCGACTCCCGGCACGCTCGGGACGTTGCGCAGGGGCACGGAGGCGCGGCTCTTCACGACTCTCGTGGTGCGGGAGGACGCGCTGACCCTCTACGGGTTCGCCGACGCGGATTCGCGCGAGCTCTTCGTGCTGCTGCAGACGGTGTCCGGAATCGGGCCCCGGTTGGCGCTCGCGGCGTTGGCCGTGCTGGAGCCCGAGAAACTGCGGCGCGCGTTGACCGACGGCAACATCACCATGCTCACCCAGGTGCCCGGCATCGGCCGGAAGGGCGCCGAGCGGTTGATCATCGAGCTGCGCGACAAGGTGGCCGCGGTCTCGGCGGTCGACGGTGAGTCGGACGGTGTGCAGCCGGCGAGCAGTACCGTGCGGGAGGACGTGGTCGACGCGCTGCTGGGGCTGGGGTTCCCGGCGAAGCAGGCCGAGAAGGCTGTCGAGCAGGTCGCGGGCGACGTGCCCGACGACACGTCGAGGATGCTGCGGGCGGCGCTGGCCGTTCTCGGCCGGAACAAGTGAGGCGGTGGGCGTGCACGACGAGACGATCGAGCAGCCCTGGGAGCCGGAGCCGGACGAGACACCGTTGTCGGCGTCGGTGCAGACGGGCGAGCGGGAGATCGACACGGCTCTGCGGCCTCGCAGGCTGGCGGAGTTCGTAGGCCAGCCACGGGTGCGGGAACAGCTCGAACTGGTGCTGGAGAGCGCGCGGAAACGGGGTGTGGCACCGGACCACGTGCTGCTCTCCGGGCCTCCCGGCCTCGGCAAGACGAGCCTCGCCATGATCATCGCGTCGGAGCTGGACGCCGCCATCCGCATCACCTCGGGTCCCGCGCTGGAGCGAGCGGGCGACCTCGCCGCGATGCTGTCCAACCTCGCCGAGGGCGACGTGCTCTTCATCGACGAGATCCACCGGATGGCCCGCCCGGCCGAGGAGATGCTCTACCTCGCGATGGAGGACTTCCGGGTCGATGTGGTGGTGGGCAAGGGGCCGGGCGCCACGAGCATCCCGCTGGAGATCCCGCCGTTCACCCTGGTCGGCGCCACGACGCGGTCGGGTGCGCTCACAGGCCCGCTGCGCGACCGGTTCGGTTTCACGGGACAGATGGAGTTCTACAGTCCCGCCGAGCTGGAGCAGGTGTTGCGGAGGTCGGCGTCGATCCTCGGCATCGACATGGACGCCGAGGGCGGGGCGGAGATCGCTCGGCGCTCGCGGGGAACACCGCGGATCGCCAACCGGCTCCTGCGCCGGGTACGCGATTACGCTGAGGTGCGTGCCGACGGCGTGGCCACCCTTCCCGTGGTGCGGGCCGCGTTGGAGGTGTACGACGTGGACGAACTCGGCCTCGACCGGCTCGACCGGGAGGTGCTGGGCGCGCTCGTGCGGTCGTTCAACGGCGGTCCGGTCGGCGTGTCCACGCTCGCGGTGGCGGTGGGTGAGGAACCCACCACAGTCGAAGAGGTGTGTGAGCCGTATCTCGTTCGTGCGGGTATGCTCGCGCGGACGCCGCGGGGGCGGGTCGCGACCGCGCAGGCGTGGGAGCACCTCGGTTTGCGGCCTCCGGAGAACACGGGAGGGCTTGACGCCACGTCACAGTCCCTGTTCGACTGAGGGGACGCCGAGGTGTGCGCCACCGGTGCGTGAAATCCCGACGGCACCTGGCACACTCGAAAACAGCACATCCGGACACAACTCGGACGTCACGCTCCACCACAGGCGGCGTCTGCGAATGGAGAACCATGGACGGCCTTATCCTGCCGCTGCTGTTGATGCTCGTTGTCGCGCTGCCGCTCATCCTGAGCACGCGCAAGCAGAAGAAGCTCATGGCCGAGCAGCAGGAGATGCAGAGCAGCCTGACCGAGGGCGACCGCGTGATGACCACGTCCGGTCTGTACGCCACGGTGGCCGACGCGAGCGACGACACCACCATCGACCTCGAGATCGCCGAGGGCGTGGTGACGACCTGGCTGCGTCAGGCGGTGCGCGAGCGCATCGTGGCGGACACCGACGAGGACATCGTGGACACCGAGACCTCGGCGGACGCGGACTCGGCACAGGAAGAGCTGGTCGGTGCCGAGAAGTCCGACGAGGGTGCGCAGGTCGCTCCTCCGATCGAGCAGAGCAAGAAGTAACGACGGTCGTCACGAGACCGTGGACGTCCGGCGTCGTCGACAGGGGGAGTCGAGACGTCGGTACGGGTAGTCTGTTGCGCTCGCCCAGCGCCGAGTAAGGTCTCGGTGCTGGGCGCGTTCGCTACCTCGCGGTGAGTGACCCGCCTGCCGACTCGTCAAGCCGTCGTACCAGTTCGAGGAGAGCGACCGACCGTGGCACCTCCGGCCGGGCAGATTCGCCCGGGACGCTACTTCGCGTTTTTCGTCGTGATCGTCGCCGCGCTGTATTCGCTGGTGTTCTTCACCGGTGACGGCAGCCCGACGCCCAAACTCGGGATCGACCTCAAAGGCGGTACACGGGTCACCCTGACGGCGCGGACGGCGGACGGCTCGGATCCGTCGCGCGAGCAGCTTCAGCAAGCCCGTCAGATCATCGAGAACCGGGTCAACGGCATCGGCGTCAGCGGCGCCGAGGTGTTGCTCGACGGCAGCAACGTCGTCATCACGGTTCCGGGCGACCAGGGCGAGCAGGCGAAGACGCTCGGCCAGACGGCGCAGCTCGGTTTCCGCCAGGTGATCGCGGCGGTCCCGGCGGGTCAGCCCGGCGGGCAGCAGCCCGACGCCGGCGCGGGCGCCGGGGACGGCGGCGACCAGTCCGGTGAGGACCAGAGCGGCGGAGACCAGGGTTCCGAGGGCGCACCGGCCGACGAGAACCAGGATTCGGGTGGTGCCGAAGGCGAGGACGCCACCGGCGACAACCAGGGTGGCGGCGGCAGCCCCGCCGGAGTCGCACCCGCGCAGCAGTCCGACGGCGACAGTGCCGACGGTGCTGACAACGCCGACAGTGCCGGGAACGCCGGCCGGGACGACGACAGGACTCTGCAGGAAGAAGCCGCCGAGCAGATCCGCAAGGCCAAGGAGTGGCGCCAGAACCCGGCGCTGCTCCCCATGGACCCGTCCGACCAGGCGGCCATGCAGCAGGCGCAGCAGTTGCAGCAGGAGGCCCTGGCGCGCCTGAACTGCGATCCGAACGACCTCGATCCGCTGGCCGGCAACGACGATCCGAAGTTGCCGCTCGTGGCGTGCAACCAGGACGGCACCGAGAAATACGTGCTGTCGCCGGTGTTCCTCAAGGGCACGGCCATCAACGACGCGTCGTCCGTCTACAACGCACAGGAGGGCGGCTGGGTCGTCAACCTGTCGTTCACGCCGCAGGGCGCGGACACCTGGGCCGACTTCACGGCGCAGAACATCGGTCAGCGCGCGGCCTTCGTGCTCGACACCGAGGTGGTGTCCGCGCCGACGATCAACCAGGCGATCGCCGGCGGTGACACGCAGATCACCGGCCAGTTCACGCAGAGCGAGGCGAAGAACCTCGCCGACGTGTTGAAGTACGGCTCGCTGCCGCTGTCGTTCGAGTCCTCCGACGCCACCACGGTGTCGGCCACGCTGGGCCTGGCCACGCTGGAGGCCGGACTGATCGCAGGCGCCGTGGGTCTCGCGCTCGTGTTCCTGTACTGCCTGTTCTACTACCGCATCCTGGGCGTGCTGACGATCCTGTCGCTCGCCCTCTCGGCGATGATCGTGTACGCCGTGCTCGTCCTGCTTGGCCGGTGGATCGGTTACACGCTCGACATCGCGGGCGTGGTCGGCTTCATCGTCGGTGTGGGTGTCACCGCCGACTCGTTCGTCGTCTACTTCGAGCGATTGAAGGACGAGATGCGGGAAGGGCGGACCTTCCGCTCGGCCGTGCCGCGCGGGTGGCAGAAGGCGCGCCGCACGATTCTCGCCTCGGACGCCATCATGTTCCTCGCCGCGGGAGCGCTGTACGTGCTCGCGGTGGGCGAGGTGAAGGGCTTCGCGTTCACACTGGGAATGACGACGGTGCTCGACCTGATCGTCGTGTTCCTGGTGACCCACCCACTGGTGGCGGTCGTGTCCCGGTCGAAGAAACTGTCGAGTCCCAAGCTCTCCGGCCTCGGTGCGGTACAACGCATCGGCGAAAGCCGTCGAGCCGCGGTCCGCACTGCCGTGAAGGAGGCGTGACGTGGCGAAGTCCGACCCCACCACCTCACCCGACGTGAAGAAGGAATCGGTCTTCCAGCGCCTCTACACCGGTACCGGCGCCTTCGACATCGTCGGACAGCGCAAGCGGTGGTTCGCGCTGTTCGCCGCGCTCGTCCTGGCGTGCATCGCGGCGATGGGCGTGCGCGGATTCAACCTCGGCATCGAGTTCGAGGGCGGAACCCAGATCCAGCTGCCCGCGACGGGCGCCCAGGGCCCGATCACCACCGACGAGGCGAGCGACGCCTTCGCCGACGCTCTCGGCGGCAGCCCGGCCGAGGCGCAGCAGGTCGGTACCGGCAACTCCGCCACCATCCAGCTGCGGTCGGAGACGTTGGAGCCGAACGAGGTCCAGCAGGTCAAGCAGGTCCTGTTTGACCGCCTGCAACCCCTCGACAGCTCGGGGCAACCCAGCGAGCAGGTGATCAGCGACAGCCGCGTGAGCGCCACCTGGGGTGGTGAGATCTCCAAGCAGGCCCTGATCGCCCTCGGGGTGTTCCTGGTCCTCGTCGCGATCTTCTTGATCTTCTACTTCGAGACGTGGATGGCGGTCTCGGCGCTGGTGGCACTGCTGCACGACGTCGTGGTCACGGCGGGTGTGTACGCGCTGGTGGGCTTCGAGGTCACACCCGCGACGGCCATCGGACTGCTGACGATCCTCGGCTATTCGCTGTACGACACGGTGGTCGTGTTCGACAAGGTCAAGGAGAACACCCGCGGCATCCTGAACCTCACGCGCCGCACCTACGCCGAGGCCGCGAACCTGGCGCTCAACCAGACGCTGATGCGGTCGATCAACACGTCGGTCATCGCGCTGCTTCCGGTGCTGGGCCTGCTGGTCATCGGCAACCTGCTGCTCGGCTCCGGCACGCTGCAGGACCTCGCGCTGGTACTGTTCGTCGGCATGCTCGTCGGCACCTTCTCGTCGGTCTGCCTGGCGACCCCGCTGCTCGTCGCGTTCAAGCTGCGCGATCCGCGGTACGTCAAGCAGCAGGAGAAGGTGCTGGCACGCCGGGAGGCTCAGGCTCGCAAGGCCGGTGCCGAGAACGGTGCGCGCGCGGACGACGACTTCAATCCCGGTGACGACGAGCAGCTGGAGGCCGAGCTCCGACGCGAGAAGGCGTACGCCGCCGCGGCGAGCGTCCCGGCACGGCATCCCAAGACGAGCGGTCGCCGCACCACACGTCCGACAGGGAAGCGCAAGCGGTGAGCCGAGAACTCGAACGGGCGCTGGACCTCGTCACGGAGATCCGCGACTTCCCGGAACCCGGTGTGCTGTTCCGTGACCTCACCCCGCTCTTCGGCGACGCGGACGCGTTCCGGCACGTCATCGACGCGCTCGGGGAGGCGGTCGGCGAGGGTGTCGATCGTCTCGCGGCGGTGGAGGCCCGCGGGTTCGTGCTCGCCGCCGCCCTCGGCTACGCCCGGGGGCTCGGTGTGGCGCTCGTCCGCAAGCCCGGCAAGCTGCCCAACGTCGCCGGTCGCGTGGACTACGAACTCGAGTACGGGACGGCGACCCTCGAGCTGCCCATGGGGTCGGTCAACAAGGGTGAGCGTGTCGCGATCGTGGACGACGTCCTCGCCACCGGCGGTACGGTGGCGGCGACGGCCGAACTGCTCGCCAGTGCCGGCGCCGAGGTCACCGGAGTGACGGTGGTGCTGGAGCTGACCGAACTCGATGGTCGGTCGCGGCTCGGCTCGGTGCCGGTGCACGCGCTGCGCAAGGTCTGACGCGAGGTCCGGCGAGCCGACGTTCGTCGGGTAAACCGACGGTGGTCGGCGCCCACGGGCATAGTGACGGCCCCCGGCGCGTTACGCTTGACGTCATCAGTCGCGTGACGAGCTGGAGGTTCGGGTGAGCCAGGAGCTTGATTCCGTGGTCGCTGCCCGTTCGGACGCCGGTGCGCCCACGCGATCCGATCAGGACGCGGCCCCAGGTGCCGCCGTACGGGCGCCGTCGGCCACCCGGCGGGTGCGGGCCCGGTTGGCGCGCCGGATCACCGCGCAGCGGCCGGCCTCGGTCAAGCAGGTGCTGGAGCCGTTGGCGGTCATCCACCGCGAGCTGCACCCCAGCGCCGACCTGGCGTTGTTGCAGCGTGCCTACGACGTGGCCGAGGAGCTGCACCGCGAGCAGCGGCGCAAGTCCGGCGACCCCTACATCACCCACCCCCTCGCCGTGGCCACGATCCTGGCCGAGTTGGGGATGGACACGACCACGCTCGTGGCGGCGCTGCTGCACGACACGGTCGAGGACACCGACTACTCCGTCGAGCAGCTCACCAACGAGTTCGGCGAGAAGGTCGCCCAGCTCGTCGACGGCGTCACGAAGCTCGACAAGGTGAAGCTCGGTACCGCCGCCGAGGCGGAGACCATCCGCAAGATGGTCATCGCAATGGCGCGTGACCCGCGGGTGCTGGTCATCAAACTCGCCGACCGGCTCCACAACATGCGGACCATGCGGTTCCTGCCGCCGGAGAAGCAGGCGCGCAAGGCGAAGGAGACCCTGGAGGTCCTGGCGCCGCTGGCCCACCGGTTGGGCATGGCCACCGTCAAGTGGGAGCTGGAGGACCTCGCCTTCGCGATCCTGCAGCCGAAGAAGTACGACGAGATCGTGCGGCTGGTGGCCGACCGCGCGCCGTCCCGGGACACCTACCTGCGCTGGGTCATCGGCGAGCTGACGAACCAGCTCGGGGAGTCCCGCATCAACGCCAAGGTCGAGGGACGACCCAAGCACTACTACTCGATCCACCAGAAGATGATCGTGCGGGGGCGCGACCTGGACGACATCCATGACCTCGTGGGTGTGCGCATCCTGGTGGAGGAGGTCCGCGACTGCTATGCGGCCATGGGTGTGGTGCACGCGCTGTGGCAACCCATGCCGGGGCGGTTCAAGGACTACATCGCCCAGCCGCGCTTCGGCGTCTACCAGTCGCTGCACACCACCGTGATCGGCCCGGACGGCAAACCGCTGGAAGTGCAGATCCGGACGCATGAGATGCACCGCACCGCCGAGTACGGGATCGCGGCGCACTGGCGGTACAAGGAGACCAGGGGAACGCACCGCGGCAACGCCGTGGACATCGACGAGATGGCGTGGATGCGTCAGCTCCTCGACTGGCAGCGGGAGGCTGCGGACCCGGGCGAGTTCCTCGAATCGCTGCGCTACGACCTCGCCACCCGGGAGATCTTCGTCTTCACGCCCAAGGGCGACGTGATCACCTTGCCGGTGGGGTCGACGCCCGTGGACTTCGCCTACGCCGTACACACCGAGGTGGGCCACCGATGCATCGGCGCGCGGGTGAACGGCCGACTCGTCGCCCTGGAGCGCAAGCTCGACAACGGTGAGGTCGTCGAGATCTTCACCTCGAAGGCGGAGGGTGCGGGCCCGAGCCACGACTGGATGGCGTTCGTGGCCTCGCCCAAGGCCAAGGCGAAGATCCGCCAGTGGTTCGCCAAGGAGCGGCGCGACGAGGCCATCGAGGGCGGCAAGGAGGCCATCGCCAAGGAGGTCCGCAAGATCGGCCTGCCTCTGCAGCGACTGGTCTCGGCCGACACGATGGGCGCGGTCGCCAAGGAGCTGCGGCACAACGACATCAGCTCGCTGTACGCGGCCGTGGGCGAGCACCAGGTCGGTGCGAAACACGTCGTGCAGCGCCTGGTGGCCCTCATCGGCGGTGTCGAGGAGGCCGAGGAGGAGCTCGCCGAGCGGGCCACTCCGTCCACCGTCACCCGCAGGCGGGGAACCGGCGACGTCGGCGTGGTCGTCAAGGGCCAGACCGACATCTGGACCAAGCTCGCGCGCTGCTGCACGCCGGTGCCCGGCGACGAGATCCTGGGCTTCGTGACCCGCGGCGGCGGCGTCAGCGTGCACCGCACGGACTGCACGAACGCCGACGAACTGCGCAAGCAGCCGGAGCGGTTGCTCGACGTCGAGTGGGCGCCCACCGAGTCGTCGGTGTTCCTCGTGGCGATCCAGGTCGAGGCGCTCGACCGGCACCGGTTGCTGTCCGACATCACGAAGGTGCTGGCCGACGAGAAGGTCAACATTCTGTCCGCGTCGGTGACGACGTCCCGCGACCGCGTGGCCGTCAGCCGGTTCACCTTCGAGATGGGGGATCCGAAGCACCTCGGCCACGTGCTCAAGGTGGTGCGCAACGTCGAGGGCGTGTACGACGTCTACCGCGTGACGTCGGCCTCGTGACGATCCGGCCGAGGCCGTCGACGCCGTACTGTGCTTGATCATGAGCGACGGGTTCGAGTTCCGCAGGCACGGTGAGATCGCGAGGCTCACGTTCGCACGGCCGGAGAAGATGAACGCCATCCGCCACGAGATGTGGTCGGCCATCCCGGATGTGGTCGCCGAGGTCGAGGCGGACGCCGCGGTGAAGGTGCTGGTCGTGACCGGTGCCGGGGAGCACTTCTCGGCGGGTGCGGACATCGGCGAGTTCCGCGCGTTGCGGTCGACGGCCGAGGGAGCGGTGAACTATGACCGCGCGGTGACCGCTGCGGTGGAGGCGCTCGGCAGCATGCGCAAGCCGAGCATCGCGATGATCCAGGGCAACTGCATCGGCGGTGGGTGCCAGGTCGCGGTGGCGTGCGACGTGCGGTTCGCGGCGGCGGACGCACGGTTCGGCATCACGCCCGCGAAGCTCGGGATCGTCTACGACTTCCTGTCCACGCGGCAGCTCGTCGCGCTCGTCGGACCGGCCCACGCTCGGTACCTGCTGCTGTCGGCGCGTCTGGTGGGCGCGGACCGCGCCGCGGAGATGGGGCTGGTCAACGAGGTGGTCGATCGGGAGCTGCTCGAGAAGACCACGATGGAGTTCGCGGAGACTGTGTGCTCGCGCTCTCAGACGGCCGTGCGGAGCATGAACGAGATCATCGGGCGCATCCTCGCAGGTCAGCGGGAGTCCGACGCGGAGATCGAGCGGCTTCGGAGCGACGCGGTCCGCAGCGCCGACTACGCCGAAGGGGTCGCCGCCTTCCTGGAACGCCGCCCGCCCCGCTTCGCCTGACACCGTGTCCGCGTGCTGCGCACGCGTGTCCGCACTTCGCGTACGCCTGTCGGGGGCTTTGACATCGTGTCCGCGGTCTGTGCACGCATGTTCGCGTCGCACGGCGCGGACACGCGTACGGGAAGTGCGGACACGCGTACGGGAAGTGCGGACACGATGCACAAGGGCCGCACCCGCGGGCGGGTGCGGCCCTTGACAGACGTCGTCAGCCCTCGACGGTGACGTCGGTGAACGTCACCTCGGTGAGCGGCTTGCCGCCACCCGGGCTCGGGTCGAAGGCGCCGTCGTGGCCTGCGCGGGCGACCTCGTCGATCACTTTCAGGCCCTCGTCGTCGATGGCGCCGAACACGGTGTAGTCCGGGGGCAGCGGCGCGTCGCCGAACACCATGAAGAACTGGCTGCCGTTCGTGTCCGGGCCGCTGTTGGCCATCGCGAGGACGCCGCGGCCGTAGGTCAGCTCGTCGAACGTCTCGTCGGCGAACGTGTAGCCGGGGCCACCGGTGCCCTGGCCGGTCGGGTCGCCGCACTGGAGCATCTGCAGGCCCTCGGTACCGATGCGGTGGCAGCTCGTGTCGGTGTAGTAGCCCTCTTCGGACAGGTGCACGAAGCTGTTCACGGTGCACGGCGCGAGCGCCCGGTCGAGCTCGAGGCCGATGTCGCCGACGTTGCTGTGCAGCGTGACGTACACGGTGCCCTCGGAGGACACGTCGTCGCCGTCCGGCACGCTGACGTCCTTGGCGGGCTCGCCCGACTTCGTGTACTCGCACGACGTCGGGTTCGGCAACGGCTCGGGCCGCGAGGCGAGCTCGACGCGTTCGGTGGGGATCTGGATGTCCTGGGACTGCCCGTCCGGCGTGGAGGCCGACGACGAGCCGTCGGCCGCGTCGGCGTTGTCCGCCGCGCCGTCGCCGCGCGTTGCCAGGATCACGATGAGCCCGGCGACCACGACCACGGCACCCACCGTGACCCCGACTCCGACGATCCTGCGTCGCTTCGCCCGCTCGGCACGGCGGGCGAGCTGCCGTTCGAGCTTGCGTTTCGCGGCCTCGCGGCGCTGCTGGTTGGTCGCCACCTGCCCTCCTTGAAGTCTCGACACACCCGCTGCGGGTGGCGGCAGTCTATGGGCACTGTCTGTGAGGAGGCTGTGTAGGGGCGGCTAGGGTGAGACCGATCCCAGATCCCGGAGGTGTTGTCGTGCTGGTCGTCGGGTTCCCGGCAGGCGCGTTCCGGGCGAACTGCTACCTCGTCGCCGCCGGTGCGGGGCGTGAGTGCGTCGTCGTCGATCCCGGTGAGGGAGCCGAGGACGGGATCGAGAAGGCGTTGCGGGATCACGACCTGACGCCGGTGGCCGTCCTCGCGACGCATGGGCACTACGACCACGTGGCGTCCGCGGCCGCCGTGTCGGAGGCACACGGTGTCGCCGTCCACATCCGGTCGGAGGACCGCCACCTGCTGACGGACCCGGCGGCGGGGCTGGGCCCGGAGCTGTCCGCCGCGGTCGGTTCGGTGTCCCTGCCCGAGCCCCGCGGGGTCGAGCCGCTCGGGGAGGGCCCGCTCGATCTGGCGGGGCTGCGCATCGAGGTGCTGCACACCCCGGGGCACACGCCGGGTTCGGTGGTGTTCTCGTTGCGGGCCGAGGAAGGTGGGCGGCTCGCGTTGACCGGCGACACGCTGTTCGCGGGTTCGGTGGGCCGCACGGACCTGCCCGGGGGCGATCCGGCCGCGCTGGCGACCTCGTTGCGCGGCACCGTGCTGTCACTCGCCGACGACACGGTCGTGCTGCCGGGCCACGGGGACAGCACCACGATCGGCCGGGAACGGGCGGGCAACCCGTTCCTGACCTGACGAGCTGACGAGCGCGGCCACACGGGTACGTCGGAACAGCACGGCACGTAAGGGCAGCAGAGGGTACGAGGCGCAACATGACTGAACAGGAACCGACGTCGGCCGGCGAGACGCGTGATCCGGAGCGGGTGCCGCTTTCGGGAGACGACGGCAAGGCGGGCCGGAAGCGGGTGGTCTCGGGCCTCGTCGCGGTGGCCCTGCTGGCCGCGGCCTTCGGCGGGGTGGCCGGGTTCATCGGCGGCCAGGTCGCCGGCCTCGTCGTGGCGGGGGTCGTCGCCGCGCCGTTGCTGTTGCTGGTGCTGTCGGCGGCCCGCCGCCGGATGTGGCTGGAGGGCACCACGGTCACCGTCCGGACCTGGGGCTCGCGTCGTCTGGATCTCGCGACGGTGTCGCGCATGGACCTGCTGATCACCGACGTGCGGGGCACGCGGACCGTCAGTCTCCTGGTGACGGGTGGGCAGCGCGCCGCGATCAAGATCGACCTCGCCGTCTACGCGGGCACGGGAGGCCGGGAGCTCGGCATCCTGCCGCTGCGCAAACTCGCCGACGCGGTGGTGAACAACCTGGACGCGGGCGGCCTCGTGTTCTCGCAGTTGCTCGTGGCGCAGCTGCGTTCCGAGGCCCGCGGTGACGCCGCGGCCGACCGGCCGCTCTACCGCCTCGCGTCGGCGGCGCCGTCGGGCAAGCTCGCGCAGCGGTTCAGCATGGAGGCCGTCAGCCGGTTCGTGGCGACGCTGGAGGGCTGAGCTCGGCGTCGGGGGCATCGGTGGTGTCGGTGGTGTCGCCGGCGTCGTGTGCGTCGTCCCCGCCCGGCTCCGCCTCGACCGGCTCGTCGCGCACGGCGACGAGGGCCGCCAGCACCGTGGTCAGGGGTACGGCGGCGATGATGCCGATGCTGCCCGCCAACGTCCGGACCAGCTCCTGCGCCACGTCCTGCGACTGCAGGATCGGGGACAGGCCGACGTCGGCCAGCGACGAGAGCAGCAGCAGGGGCAGGGCGGCTCCGGCGTAGGCGAGGACCAGCGTGTTCACCGCCGAGCCCACGTGGGCACGCCCGATCCGCAATCCGGCGGCGTACAGGCTGCGCCAGCTCAGGGCGGGGTTGGCGCGCCGCAGTTCCCACACCGCGCTCGCCTGCGCGACCGTCACGTCGTCGAGCACTCCGAGCGCGCCGATCACGATGCCGGCCAGCAACAGACCGCGTGCGTCGATGCTGCCGCCCAACGCGCCGATGAGTGTGCTCGTGTCCGTGTCCAACCCGGTCAGATCGGCGGCCGCCGAGAACACGGCCGACAACACGCCGATGAGGGTGAGGCTCACGATCGTGCCGAGGACCGCCACGGACGTGCGCGCGGAGAAACCGTGGGTGACGTACAGGGCGATGAACATGATGAGCCCGGCGGCCGCGATCGCCACCAGCAGGGGATCGCGGCCCGCGAGGATGGCGGGCAGCACGAACAGGGCGATCACCGCGAAGGTGATGCCGAGCGCGACGAGCGAGGCGAGCCCCTGCCAGCGGCCGAGCAGCAGGACGGCGGCCGCGAAGAGCACTCCCAGCAGCAGGAGCGGAACCCCGCGCTGGAAGTCGCGGAGCTGGTACGACCCGGCATCGGTGGGGTCGGCGCCGCCGTAGGCGAGCACGACCTCGTCGCCCACGGCGAACCGGGGGCTGCTGGGTTCGATCGGCAGGATCTTGGTGATCGTCGACCCCTGGCCGGGGCCGTCGTCCAACCGCACGTCCACGGAGAGACAGCGCCGGTCGTCCGGCGCGGGCTCACCGACCTGCACCTGCCCCGGCGAGAGGCACGGCCCGGCGGCCGCGGCCGTCACCACCCCGTCGACGGGAGTGCCGCCCGAGCCCGAGTGCTCGGGCCCGCCACCCCACGGGAAGAGCACTCCCACGGCCACGAGGGTCGCCAGCGCGAGAGGCGCGAGCAGGAACAGCAGGAGGCGTCGCACCCGAGTCGACGCCGGTGCGGCCTCGCTGTGTCCGTGTCCATGGCCGTGTCCATGGCCGTGCCCGTGTTCGAGCGCCTGCTCCGGGGTGCGGGAACGCTTGGCCGTGCGGCCGGAGGTCGTCCGGCTCGTCGCGGCGGCCGCCGTGCGCGGGCGCGGGGAGCCGGTCTTCGCTCCCAGCGACGTCTCGGCGTCCTGGGTGGGTGCCTTCCGGTCG
>NZ_CM001466.1:4758432-4763852 GCF_000231055.2 Saccharomonospora azurea NA-128
CGGGAGTCGCCCGACGGCGACACGATCACGCCCGAGTACCTCGTCGCCTGCGTGCGCGAGGCGATCGACGACGACACGCTCGTGCTGACCGAGGCCATCACCCAGTACCCGACGGTGAGCTGGCACCTGCGACGCAACCGGCCCGGGTCGTTGCTCGGTTCCGGTGGCGGGTCGCTCGGCTGGGCCATCGGCGCCGCTCTTGGCGCGAAGCTCGCCGAGCCGGAACGCACGGTCGTCACGCTCGTCGGCGACGGGTCCTACCTCTTCGGGGTGCCGTCGTCGGTGTTCTGGATGGCCCGCCGTTACAGTGCGCCGTCGTTGACGATCGTGTTCGACAACAACGGCTGGAACGCGCCCAAGGCGTCGGCGCTCGGCGTGCACCCGGACGGCACGGCCGCCCGTCGCGACGACTTCGGCGTCCACTTCGACGACCGGCCGGACCTGCCCGGCATCGCCGCGGCGGCGGGCGGAGCCTGGGGCCGCACGGTCACCTCGCCGGCGGAGTTGAAGGACAGCCTCGACGAAGCTCTCGCCGTGGTGAAGTCGGGACGTGCGGCCGTCCTCGCGGTGCGAGTTCCCGGACTGTGATGTCGTTTCTCCCCTGAACGTGTCCTCCCGCGCCGGGGAGCCTCGTACTATCACGCACCGTGGATGGGGAGACGAGACAGCCCGTGGAAGCGCGGTCCCGATCGGTGCTCGCTCGGGGGTTGTCCTTGCTCGACGCGTTCGGGTCGGGCGAACCCGAGTTGACGCTCGCCGAGATCGCCACGCGGACGGGGTTGCCCAAGCCGACGGCACACCGCTTGCTGGGCGACCTCGTGGCGTGGGGAGCGATCGAGAAGTCCGCTCCGGGGCACTACCGGCTCGCGACGAAGCTCTTCTGGCTCGGCCAGCTGGTTCCGGTGCACCGCGTGTTGCGGGAGGCGGCCCTGCCGCATCTGGAACGCCTGCACGAGGTGAGCGGGGAGAACGTGAACCTCGCCGTGCCGGACAGCGTCTACTCGCTGTTCGTCGAGCGCGTGACGGGCCGCGACGCGATGCCGCTCGCGGTGCACGTCGGCGCGCGGATGCTGTCGCACTGCGCGGCGACCGGGAAGGTGTTCCTCGCGTGGGGCGGCCGGGAGCGGTTTCGGCAGCTGGTGAGCGCCGGTCTGACGCGGTACACGGCGAGGACCATCGTGCTGCCGGGGCTGCTCCACCGCGACCTCGAACGAGTGAAGGAGCGGGGCGTCGCCGTCACCTACGAGGAGGCGGAGCCGGGGGTCGCCGCCGTCGCGGCACCCGTGTACGGCCGGGGTGGCCGGGTCGTGGCGGCCCTGTCGGTGACGGGTCGCGCTCAGACGCTCGACCTCGACCGGTTCGGGCATGCCGTGCGCGCCGCCGCCAGGGCGGTGTCGGCCGGGTTGCCGACCGGCGTGTGACCCCGGACCGGGTTCACCCGCTGGGCGTATGGACTCGGCTCGCGCGGGAAGCCTGGTGGCGACCGCACCGGTTGCATTGGCTAACCTGTGCTGTCGGTGGCTGACGCTGCCGGCACGCTCCGGACACGGTGCGTCCCGGTCCGCGCCTGTCGCCGGCTCTCGGCGACCGCCGCCGACCACCACCGCACCAGACACACCACTCGAGAGGATCCCGCGAAGTGCTTCGCACTCACGACGCCGGCACGCTGCGTGCCGAGCACGTTGGCCAGACAGTCACCCTCACCGGTTGGGTGGCCCGGCGGCGCGATCACGGCGGAGTGATCTTCATCGATCTCCGGGACGCGAGCGGCGTCGCTCAGGTGGTCTTCCGCGAGGGCGAGATGGCCGAACGGGCCCACGCGCTGCGTTCCGAGTACTGCCTGAAGGTCACCGGCGAGGTCGCCCAGCGGCCCGAGGGCAACGAGAACCCGGAGATCCCCACCGGCGACATCGAGGTGCTCGTCACCGAGCTGGAGGTGCTGTCGGAGTCGGCGGTGCTGCCGTTCCCGATCGACGAGCGGCTGGAGGTCGGGGAGGAGACGCGGCTGCGTTACCGCTACCTCGACCTGCGGCGCACCCGCCCGGCCGAGATCATGCGGCTGCGCAGCGAGGTCAACCGCGTCGCGCGTGAGGTCCTGCACCGCAACGGCTTCCTCGAGATCGAGACGCCGACCATGACCCGTTCGACGCCCGAAGGCGCGCGCGACTTCCTGGTGCCCGCGCGGTTGAAGCCGGGCTCCTGGTACGCCCTGCCGCAGTCGCCGCAGCTGTTCAAGCAGCTGCTCATGGTGGGCGGGCTGGAGCGCTACTACCAGATCGCGCGTTGCTACCGCGACGAGGACTTCCGCGCCGACCGGCAGCCCGAGTTCACCCAGCTCGACATCGAGATGAGCTTCGTCGAGCAGGACGACGTCATGGCGCTGGCCGAGGACGTGCTGGCGGCGCTCTGGAAGCTCGCCGGAGCCGAGGTGACCACACCGTTCCGCCGGATGACCTACGCCGAGGCGATGAGCAAGTACGGCTCCGACAAGCCGGACCTGCGTTTCGGGCTCGAACTGGTCGAGCTCACCGAGTTCTTCGCCGACACGCCCTTCCGCGTGTTCCAGGCCCCGTACGTGGGCGCTGTGGTCATGCCGGGCGGGGCCGACCAGCCGCGTCGCACGCTCGACGCGTGGCAGGAGTGGGCCAAGCAGCGCGGCCACAAGGGTCTGGCGTACGTGCTCGTGGGCGAGGACGGCACGCTCGGCGGACCGGTCGCCAAGAACCTGTCCGAGACCGAGCGCGCGAACCTCGCCGAGGCGGCGGGCGCCAAGCCGGGCGACTGCATCTTCTTCGCCGCGGGCAAGCCCAAGGACGCGCGGCAGCTGCTGGGCATGGCCCGGGTGGAGATCGCCGAGCGGCTCGGGATGATCGACGAGAACGCGTGGTCGTTCGTGTGGATCGTCGACTTCCCGCTGTTCGAGGCGGCCGAGGACAGCGACGACGTCTCCGTCGGCGGCGGCAAGTGGACGGCGCTGCACCACGCGTTCACCTCGCCCACGCCCGAGTGGATCGACAAGTTCGAGCAGGACCCGGGCAACGCGAAGGCCTACGCCTACGACATCGTCTGCAACGGCAACGAGATCGGCGGCGGCTCGATCCGTATCCACCGGGCCGACGTGCAGAAGCGCGTGTTCGAGATCATGGGCCTGTCCGAGGAGGAAGCCCAGGAGAAGTTCGGCTTCCTGCTGGACGCCTTCCAGTTCGGGCCTCCCCCGCACGGCGGCATCGCGTTCGGCTGGGACCGCATCGTGATGCTGCTCTCGGGTGCCGAGTCGCTGCGCGAGGTCATCGCCTTCCCGAAGACGGGCGGCGGCTACGACCCGCTGACCGGTGCGCCCGCGCCGATCACCGCGCAGCAGCGCAAGGAGGCGGGCGTGGACGCCAAACCGGCCGCCTCGAAGCAGAGCTGAGTAGACCGCACACCAGACCGCGAGTGGTGCCGCTGCCCGGCGCGTCAGCCGATTGCCTGTGGTGGCGCCCACACGTCGACTAGTAGGGTCGAACACGATGATTCTGGATGCCTCCTCCACCGACGAACCCTCGATCGGTGCGGGAGCCGAACCGTCTCCTGTCGCGCACGCCGTGGCGACCGCCGAGTCCGTCCTCGGCCAACGTTTCGGCAGCGCGATCCCTCTGGCCGAGCCGGAGGACCTCGCGGGCAGCGGTCCTGCCGCGGTGGTCCGGGCGAGAGTGGCGTCCTCGGCGTTCTCGCTGCCGCGCACGCTGGTCGTGAAGCACTATCCCGGCGGCAACGACTCGTTCGCCCGGGAGGCGGCGAGCTATCAGTTGTTCACCGCCCTGCCGACCGAGGACCGGGTGTGCCCCGAGCTGCTCGCGCACGACGGTGACAAGCGCGTCCTCGTGATCGAGGACCTCGGCCGCGCCCCGACGCTGGAGGACAAGCTGCGCGGCTCGGACAGCCGCGCGGCCGAGACGGCCCTGCTGTCGTGGGCCCGGTCGCTCGGCCGGATCCACGCCAGCACCGCCAGCCGGGAGGCCGATTTCCACGCGTTGCTGCGGCGGCTCAGCGGCAAGCCGGGCGGCGACGGCGAGGCCGGCTACCTCGACGGTGAGGAGCTGGTGCCGCTCGCCGCCGTGGCGGAGCTGCCCGCTCTGCTGCACGACTCGTTCGGGGTGACGACCCCCGACGCGGTGCTGGACGCCGTGGAGCGGGCCGCCGACAACGCGCGCTCGGTCTCCTACCGCGCGTTCTCCCCGGTCGACCTGTGGCCGGACAACAACCTGATTACCGGAGCCGGGGTTAGGTTCCTCGACTTCGAGCACGGACGCATGCGCAACGCGCTCGCCGACGTCGCTCACCTGCGGGTGCCGTTCGCCTCCAGTCCGCAGCCGCTCGCGCTGCCCGCGGGCATGAGCGAGGCGATGATCGCGGCCTGGCGGGCGGAGGTCGTCGAGCTGTGGCCCGCCCTCGCCGACGACGACCTGCTGTCGGCGTACACGTTGGGTGCCCAGCTCGTGCTGGTGTGGTTGTCGACGTGGCGGGAACTGCCGCGATTGCCCGTGAAGAAGGCGGGTCCCACCAGTCGTGCCGCGGCCCTGGTGACGTGGTGGCGCGACCTGGCCACTCGCGCCGAGCAGGGCGGCGACACCGGTGTGGCCGAGCACGCGGCCCAGGTGGCGAGTGCCCTCGACGCGCGCTTCGGCCCCGACCTCGACCTCGCGCTGTATCCCGCGTTCCGCTGAGGCCGGTTCGGACCGTCGGTCCCTGCGGCTACGGTCGAGGGGTGCACCAGGACGAACTCTTCAGGGTGAATCCCGCTGTCTCCGAGGCCTCACCGCCGGCGGCGCCGCCCGTGGAGGCCATCCCGCCGAACGCTCCGCTCGCGGCGCGCATGCGACCCCGCTCCCTCGACGAGGTGGTCGGGCAGCAGCACCTGCTGGCCGAGGGGGCGCCGTTGCGGCGGCTGGTCGAGGGCGCGACTCCGGCGTCCGTGTTGCTGTACGGGCCGCCGGGGACGGGCAAGACCACGCTCGCGAACCTCGTGTCCACCGCCACCGGGCGGCGATTCGTGGCGCTGTCGGCCCTGTCGGCGGGCGTGAAGGAGGTCCGGGGCGTCATCGAGGAGGCGCGTCGGCGCCGCGCCTACGCCACCGAGGACACGGTGCTGTTCATCGACGAGGTGCACCGGTTCTCCAAGACCCAGCAGGACGCGTTGCTGGGAGCGGTGGAGGACCGCACCGTGCTGCTCGTCGCGGCGACCACGGAGAACCCGTCCTTCTCGGTGGTGGCGCCCCTGCTGTCGCGCTCGCTGGTGCTGCAACTGCACCCGCTCACCGACGACGACGTCGAAGCGCTCATCCGACGCGCGGTCGCCGACGAGCGGGGCCTCGCCGGCGCCGTGGAGGTCGCGGACGACGCGGTGGCGCACCTGGTCCGGCTCGCCGCCGGGGACGCGC